>CALBIE010000146.1 GCA_937893495.1 uncultured Verrucomicrobiales bacterium
AGGAGGATTACGCGCAGGATCAGTTCGCGATTCCGCCAGCCTTTCAAACTGAACTCGCTGACGCTCTCAAGCGACGAGCGAATAAGGTTCAATTGCCCGACCAAATCGGACGCCTGTTTGCCAGTTACGCCTACATGGGCATGCTGGATGTTCGGCCGATTTCGAATCCGGCCGGCGCAAAGTCGAGTGCGGAAGACGTGCGATTCGAACTCTCACCCGTTTCCAATCAATCCGGTTGGTATCGCGTCACCGGCACGACGCATGCCGCCGCCGCGCAACAGCGTCGAAATGACGGGGCGGGATTCAAGAACGACGTTCGCCTGAACTGGCGCGGTTATCTGCAGATGAACGGCCGGGCGTTGAACCAATTCGCGCTGATCGCCGAAGGAACGGAACATCTCTATTGGAATCCCGGTGGCCCCGGACGCAACGCTAAAGTCCCGGAGGTCGCGAACCTGCCCGGCGGACGCTTTATCGACTGGGAGGGCCCCGTGACCTTTGCGCTGAACGGCAAACCGGTTGGCAAAGATCGCATCGCCGATCCATCCGCAAAGAACGCGACAACTGGAAGCCCGCAGGCTCGTCTTCAGGAATTGATGCCCAAAGTGCGCGACGGAATCCAACGGTGGCAACGCGAAGGCCGGGACATGCAGCCCGTTGGTCGTCGCATGAATGATTTTCAGACCCAGATGCGGAATCAGGATTTTATCCGGGCCATTGAAACACTGGATAGCGTTGTAAAATTGCTTGAAGGGACTGGCAGGCCGAAGTGATCGATTCGCGATCACACTGCGTTAATCTCCAAACGGAGGAATTGGTTCACAGTTCACAGTCGGAGCGGCAGGCTGAATCCGAAGTCCAAATTTGAGAAGGGGAACGCTCCAGAATCTTGGAGTGCGCGCGCTGCTGAGCCGCCTTCGGGCGTGCGAGGCGTGCGTGGATGACGGAATCTGGATGGAGCGTAACCGCGACCAGCGGATGTGCGGGAGCGATTAGTTTTCCCAATCGGACGCGTTTCGGTTGTAGTAAACCTTGCGGAAAGCGCCGGTGCCCCGGCGCACTCCAAGACCTGGCGGAAACAGCACGCGCTCCAAATTCCATTTCGGAGTTCGGGTTCATTTGCACCTCCCAACTCCGCATTTGGCAAAACGGCTTGCCAAACGGCATTCCCTCCGCATCATCCGCCGGTCATTCATTGAATTTTACGGAACAAAATTTGTCTATTTGGCGCAAACACCGTGGCAGAAGAACCAGCAAAACCAGAAGTTAAGGTTGCGGCGAGCAACGAACCAAAAAACTCCGAGCGCCGCGACTTCCTCAAACAGGCCGCCTCTGTAGCAGTCGGCGGCGCGATTGGCGCGGTGCCGGCCTGTGCCGGAATCGCCGTTTATCTCGACCCGCTCCGCCGCAAATCCGCCGGAAGCCTCACAGTAAAGATTACCACCCTCGATGCCCTGCCCAATGACGGTGTGCCCCGCAAGTTTTCCGTGTTTGCCGATAAGAAGGACGCCTGGACGACCTTCCCCATGTCGCCGGTGGGCGCCATTTACCTCCTGCGCACTGGCGAGAAGAAGCTCAAGGTTCTCAACGTCGTCTGCCCGCACGCCGGCTGTTTCGTGGATTTCGTACTCGATCGGGACGAATATTCCTGTCCCTGTCACGACAGCACTTTCGGCAAGGACGGCTCCATTCGGGACAAGCACAGCCCAAGTCCCCGGGCGCTCGATGAATTGAAATACGAAATTCGCAACGACAATGAAGTATGGATTGAATTCCTGAACTTCCGCGCGGGCGAGCACGACATGATTCCGGTGTAATGAAGAAGATTTTCGATTGGCTCGATAACCGCACCGGTTATCGCGAGCTCACCAAAGAGGCACTTTACGAACCCATTCCCGGCGGCGCTCGTTGGCGCTACATCTGGGGAAGCACGTTGTCATTTGCCGTCATGATTCAGTTCATCACGGGAATCTTCCTGTGGATGGCCTACAGTCCGAGTGCGCAAACGGCATGGGAGAGCGTCTATTACATCCAGCACGAAATGGGCGGCGGTTGGTTCCTTCGCGGCCTCCATCACTGGACTGCCCAGGTCATGACCGTGCTGCTCGTGCTGCATCTCATGCAGGTACTCATCGACGGCGCGTACAAAGCGCCGCGTGAACTCAATTTCTGGACGGGTCTCATCCTCCTGCAAATCGTCCTCGGACTTTCGCTCACCGGGTACTTGCTCCCGTGGGATCAGAAAGGTTACTGGGCGACCAAGGTGGCGACCAACCTCATGGGCGTCGTGCCCCTCGTCGGCCATGATCTGCAACGCCTGGTCGTCGGTGGTTCCGATTATGGACATCATACCATAACCCGATTCTTCGCCCTGCACGCGGGCGTGTTGCCGATGGCAATTATGGCGGTCATTGGTGGTCACATTTACCTCTTCCGCAAACACGGTATTCACACCAAGCAACCGCATAAGAAACCCGATTCCATGTTCTGGCCGGATCAAGTGCTGATGGATGCCGTCGCCTGCCTTGCCGTTTTATGCGTTGCGATCTTCTTTACGATTTATTTCCGCGGAGCGGAATTGACCGCACCGGCCGATCCCTCCGATCAATTCCCGGCGCGACCGGACTGGTACTTCCTATTTCTGTTTCAGTTTCTCAAATACTTTGAAGGCGGTCAGGAAGTCCTCGGTGCGGTCGTCATTCCCGGCGCTGTTATGGGGTTTATGTTTCTCATGCCCTTCCTCGGCGCTTGGAAGCTCGGGCACCGCTTCAACATGCTCTTCATCGTCGCCCTGCTGGGTGGAGCCGGATTTCTCACGTTTGAAGCAATGACGTCCGACAAGTCCAATCCTACCTACCAGGCCGCACTCAAGGATTCCCACTTCAAGGCCGAACGGGTCATCGAACTTGCTCAGGCGCCCAGTGGAATTCCACCGGCTGGCGCGGTGAACCTGCTCCAGAACGACGCGCTCGTCAGGGGACCACAACTCTTTGCCCAGAACTGCGCCAGTTGCCATCGCTACGACGGACACGATGGTCGCGGTCAGCAACTTGAAGACCCGCAAACCGCCCCCGATCTTAAAGGCGTGGGGAGTCGTGAATGGCTCACCGGCTTCCTGCATCCGGAAAATATCAGCTCAGTGAAATACTTTGGCGGCACCATGTTCAAAGACGGAAAGATGGCCAAGTGGGCCCGGAAGAACCTCCCGCTCGACGATGCTCAAGCACAGAAGAAAATTAAAAAGGTCATTATCGCCCTTTCCGCCGAATCCAAGCTGCCCTCCCAGTCGGCCATCGACGAACGCGACGCCGCCTTCATCAAGGAAGGCGCGACTTTGCTTGATGACGACTTTGGCTGCACCGATTGCCACGAATGGAAGAACAACGATGAAGACGCCACCGCTCCCTGGTTGACTGGATACGGCTCTCGCGAATGGCTGATCCATATTATTTCCAACCCGGCCAATCCGAAACATTACGGCACCAAAAACGATCGCATGCCGGCGTTCGTCGAGCAGGAAAGGCTCACCGAAAGAGAGGTCAGCATGCTCGTCGATTGGCTCCGCGGCGATTGGTATCAGGCCCCCACTGAGCACTGATTACTGACGGCTCATAATGACTCTGCGTTCCTTTGCGCCTTGGCGTTCTCTGCGTTGAAGAAAATCGGAATTAAAACGCAGAGGCCACAGAGCCGGACTTGGTATTCCACGAATCAAACGAATCGTCACGAATCCTTTGCGGTTTCCACTTGATAGCTGATTGGATATCCGGGAAGGACGGCTGGGACGCCACCATCCATTTGTTTACCCAGTAGGCCGTATCAGAATGATATCGCCCGCGATGAGAAGCTTCAGATTTGGCTGAACCGCACCGACGGCACCGCTCAAGTCTCCTGGCCCTTCTCGGACTGGGGGGGGGGAGGCAGAAGTCCCGAATGAACGGCGAGACGCACAGCCGGGCGGCTCGGTGGTGGCAATCCACACCATTGCTCCGGCACCGAGGCTCGCGGAGATGGCAGCACTTTTCGTTTCTCCGGCGTCCTTTCTCAACGGAATGCGGCGCGAATTGGATGAGAAGAAACTTCGGGTTCTGGGTGACCTGACAGCGAGTCGACACATACGACTCAGCCGGCACGTCTCCGCCACATCCCAACCCGACCCGGTGCGCAGGGAATTTCGGGACATCGAGTTTCCTGGAGGTTTCAAACTTACCACCGGGGAAAAACAAGCCTTCACAGCAAACCTGACCGATTGGATTCAGACGCGGCGAAAGTTGTTGGAAGACGACCACGAAGCCATGAACATGGCGATTATCAAGGCGTTTCCAATCGACAAATACTTCGCGGCAGAATCGAATGCGGGGAGTCTTGCCGTCCAACCGGAGAATTGAACTCCCTGCGGCATACAAATAATGTGGCCTGACGATCCCAATTGGCAAATGACCTGGTTCTTCCTGCTCACGCTTGCCGTGACAGGGTTTGTGATGAAGTTGGTCGTGCTGCTCCTGCCAGCCACCAACCAGGTGGATCGGCCACACGTGTTCTGGCTACTGCTCTCACCCGCCTCGCACAGGCGATTGCGGCCGATAAAGATTGTCCGCGAGGTGTTGATTCGAACTGCGCTGGTATTCAGTGCGCTCTTATTGAGCTACTGGATTTACGGGCAGTTGATTCACGCTATGGGCATCCAGAGAATAGTGCTGAGCTATTGCGCGGCGCCGATTCTCCTTCTGATGTCGGAAACGCTCGTGGCAATCGCGACTCTGCTTTGGTTACCGAGTGGCCAAATTCTTCCTTTGGTTCACAATCGCCCCTGGCTGGCACGGAGTGTCGCTGATTTTTGGGGCCATCGATGGAATCTCTGGTTCAGTGACTGGTTTCGCTATGCCATTTTCCAACGTTTGCGTCGCCGGCCCGTGTTCGCTCTCGTTATGGCCTTTGCCGTATCGGGTGTCATTCACGAATGGGTTATCAATGTTCCGCTTTACTACGTCACTGGCAGGGCACTCTTCGGAACGATGATGCTGTATTTTCTGATTCAGGCAGCCGGCGTGTTGATCGAGCGTCGATTCAAGGGCCGCCCCATCCTGCTGATGGCTTTCGCGTGGTTCGTAGTATTCGCGCCTGCGCCATTGGTTCTCAATGAAGGTCTGCTGCGGACATTACACCTCTGGCCGGACGCGATCAGTCAGTACCAGAACCTGCAGCCGAATCGGGTTACCGGGAGTGATTAACTCCCGGTTCCCACACCATCCGCCTTCGCCCTCCGGGCTTCGGCGCCACGCCCTCCGCGCAGCTCAAGCCTGGCCGTGGGCTCACGCATTTGACGGCGGCTTCTTTCCCGTGAAACCTCGCGATTTCACAGTTGCCCCGGTCTTGTTCTTCGACTTTCATCTGAGTTCATGAACCGGAGACTTCCTTCCGCGCCGAAACTCAGTGAAGGCGGGTCATCCCATGACAACACGCCCATGCCGGGCACACACAAATTCACTGGAGCAAATGCGGCCGAGCCACGTCCGCTGCCAACTCGGACACGCGGGACCGCCCGCGTCGCTCAGTTCTGGCGTTAGCCCAAAGAAAATGAAGTTCGATACCCGATCGGAAGAGCTCTTTGCGGCGATTTGTGATCGTCACGGTTACCACGTGATGAAGTTACCAACTCGATCCGACGAGCAGCTAAAGACCGCAGATTTTTCAGTTGAGACTCCGTTCTGCCGCATTCTCGCTGAGGTCGAGGAACTTACTCCGAACGAGGATGATCTCCGGCAAATCAGAGAGATGAAGGAGACCGGTATGACCAGCGGAGGCGACACTATCGGGTTGCGTGCATGTCGGGCGATTCGGCACGCAGCGGTTCAACTGCGAGATCATTGTGATGAGCAAGTGCCCATGGTGGCTGTACTCTACGACAACGTCCGAACTTCCGACGGAAGGGTTGCCTATCCGATGTACTATCTTGAGCACTACCACATCGATGTAGCAATGTACGGTCAGCGCCTAGTCCACGTCGCTCTCAAGGAGGGTATCACGCCTCGCCCAGACCGAAGTGGCGGCGGTCGCACTACGACGCCGGACGAAAAGAATTATCTAAGTGCGGTGGCCGTAATCTCTGACTGGGATGACGAGACTTTTTACGTTTACCACAACTGCTTTGCCGCGTTTCCGTTGCCGCTTGAGGTATTCTCAGATGAGCGGTGCCACCACTTCAACAAGGGATCAGAGCCGCACACTGAACCATGGCAGTGGCACCCCGCAGCGCCGCCTAATCGGGTCACCGAGAGTGATTAACTCGTGGTTCCCACACCACCTGGCTTGCGGGTCCGCATGAGCCTTCGCTCCGAGCTTCGGCACCACGCAGTCGGGCGCTTTCAACTAGACTCCCCGAACTGGGTCTGGGTAGTGAAGAGTTATCCATTGTGCTTTCATGTCCG
>CALBIE010000147.1 GCA_937893495.1 uncultured Verrucomicrobiales bacterium
CCGGCGCGCCCGAAATCTTCCTTATACCATTTGACATTCAACACCGTATCTCCGGCACGGGGGGAGTGTGCGAATGCGCCCTCAGCCGACGGGCACGACAGCGGGCGGAATGATGCCCAGCGCGATGAGCGCGTTGAGAAAGAATTGCACGGCGATGGCCGCCAGCAACAAGCCCATCAAGCGCGTAAAGATGCGCATGGCAATGGGGCTGATACGTTGGGCACCGTGGGCGGACAGGCGCAAAATCAAGAATCCGGTCAGACAAACCAGGACGATGGATCCGCAAAGCGACACCTGTTTGGCGAGCGAGTCCGCTTTGCCCATCAGAATCAGCGCCGTCGAAATGGCACCGGGGCCGGCGAGCATCGGAACGGCCAGAGGCGTGATGGCGATATCGTCTTTTTCGGCTCCCGCTTCGGTGTCCGCCGGAGTTTCCTTCACTTGGGGTCGTCGAGCTTGAAGCATATCGATGGCGATGAGAAAGAGAATGATGCTTCCCGCAATTTGAAATGCCGGCATGGTCAATCCCAGCAGCTTGAAAATCAGATTTCCCGCCACCACAAACAACAACAGGACGCCGGCGGCCACAATGCAGGCCAGACGCGCCATTCGAATTCGCATTTCCGGCGTGTCGTTCGGTGTGATGGCCAGAAACAGCGGGACCACCGCGATGGGATCGATGATCGCAAACAGGGAACTGAATGCCAATATCGAGTATTCGAGGAGGCTCATGCGGCGGCGGGGTATTCAAGCCAGCGATCCAGGATGCGTTGTTCAATGCGACCGCGACGGACGGCGGGGGAGGGAAAGCGCAGGACGAGGTTGACCCGATCGGGTTCCGGGATCTGGAGGCTGATACGTGGTTCGACCGAAAGGCTCTTGATGCTTTCCCGCTCGCCAATGCGCTCCATTTGCCGCTGGGCATCGGCGAGAAAGGGGGCGCATTCTTCGCTGGCAATCTTCAGCAGACGTTCTCGGGCCGAGCGCCAATCGTCGCTCTGTTTCATTGGAATGATCATCATATGGAGCACATACTCGTTGGTGCTGGTTTCATTACGCACGACCTGGGTGAGGAAGAGAGCGTTGGGCAGCATAAGAGTTCGGCCGGTGTGCTGGTGCAGATTGTTGCCGGGGCCAATCTCCAGCAGAGTGGTGGTCAACCAGCCATGGTCGAACACATCACCCCGATATCCGCCGATTTCTATTCGGTCACCGACCTGAAACGGCTTGCCGCTCGCAATGAGGAGCGCGCCGGAGATACACATGATCAACTCCTTGGTCGCGATGACGATGGCAGCGGCAATCGCAAACAGCGACACTGCGAAAATCCGCAATTCCTGGCCCCAGATGACCAGCAGGCCGAAAAGAATCAGCAATAAGGTGCCCTGGCGAAGTTGAATCAGCCAACGACGCCGCATCTCGGGTGCCGCTTCCGCAATGCCACGAATCTGGCGGGCGATCAGATAGCGGACAAAGAATGCGCCGACGATCAGGAGCAGGGTGCTCAGGATCGCGGTGGCGAGATAGGAACTCGCCAACCAGACAATTTTTTCAACCAATGCCGGTATCATATTTGCTCAATCAGTGAACGGCGTTCATCAGCGAAACAAAAGTTAATTGTCCATCGCGGCGAACGTGAGGGGAGGATCATCGGACTTCCGTGCCGGACAGAAAGGGTTCGCCCGCCTGGAACTGATTGAGATTGGCCGTGGTGACCCGGGCAATCTCGGCCAGCGCCTCGCGGGTGAGAAATGCCTGGTGCGACGTAATCAGCACGTTGGGAAAAGTCAGCAGGCGGCTCAGTTCGTCGTCCTGCAACACTTTGTCCGACAGGTCCTCGAAGAACACACCTTCTTCCTCCTCATAGACATCCAGCGCGACGCCGCCGAGCCGACCGGATTTGAGGCTCTGGATCAGGGCGGTCGTGTCGATAAGCTTGCCCCGGCTGGTGTTGATGAGATAGGCGCCCGGTTTGAGTTTCCGGAATGTGTCTTCAGAAAAGAGATGAAAAGTTTCCGGGGTCAACGGCAGGTGCAGGGAAAGGATGTCACTGTTCTCAAGCAGACTGTCGAGGTCGGAGTATTCAACGCCGGCTTCGTTCGCCCAATCCGCCGCGGGAAAGGGATCGTGGGCGAGAACACGCGCGCCAAATCCGCGAAATATCTGCGCGGCGATGCGCCCGATCTTGCCCGTGCCGATGATGCCCGCCGTCTTGCCGTGGATATCGAAACCCACGAGGCCGCCAAGCGAGAAGTTATGTTCGCGGACGCGGTTGTGGGCGCGATGAATGCGGCGATTGAGGGTGAGCAGCAGCGCGATGGCGTGCTCAGCCACGGCATGGGGCGAATAGGCGGGAACCCTGGTGACGGTGAATCCCAATTCGTTTGCTGCGGCGACATCCACGTTGTTGAACCCGGCGCAACGAAGGGCGATGTGCCGGACCCCCGCCTTGCTGAGCTCGGTCAGGCAGGAGCGATCGACGCGGTCATTGACGAACACGCAGACAGCCTCCCGGCCTGCCGCTGTCGAGGCGGTCTCCGCGCTCAGGCGAAATTCGTGGAAGTGCCAGGCGATATTTTCACGCCCGGCAGCCTTCTCGAAATACTCGCGGTCGTAGGATTTGGCGTCGTAAAGGGCGGCGGTAATCATAAATCGAATGAAATCGAATTTTTTGCGTGAACGGTTTACGCTCTTTCAGTGACAAATCAGTCGGCCCGACAACGTAAAGACGGTCGGCCGGGTGCGTCGAGTGACAGATTTGTTTCAGCGCGGCCGGATTAAGCGACGGATGTTGGTTCGAAAAGGCATGAACAAGCAACGCGGAATCGGTGAAAGAATTGTTCGATGGGTGCGTTTCAACGGCATTCGTTTGTTCCGAATCAGGGCGGCGAGCGAGCGGGTGGCGCGGGGATTTGCCGTGGGCCTGATCATCAATTTCCTTCCGACCTTTGGGTTCGGTGTATTGATCTCGGGGTTTGTCGCGCGGACTTTTGGTGGCAATGTGGTGGCCGGATTTGTGGGCGGAGCCCTGTTGACGTGGGCCTGGCCGTTTCTTTTCTTCCTGAACCTGCGGGTCGGGGCTTTGGTGCTCCACAAGCGGGCACCGATTGCCGATCCGGATCAGTTGACCGACACGATGCTCAGCAAGGTGGTGTGGGGACAGGCGTTCAGCATCGGCGCGTTCATCAACAGTCTGGTCGTGGGGCTTGCCGCCTACCTGTTGCTACGGCTTTTGTATCACGAGATTCGCCAGCCGGTTTTGAACCGATTGCGGCGACGGTTTCATCGACGACTGGCGGTGGCTCCATGAGAGTATCCAGTGGGGGAATCTGGCGCTTTCTTCCGCCCGTGCGCCGGCACCCGTCAGAAAGGCGACAGCTTCGGACCCAACCAGAACGATTTAAGCCGGAACGATGCAGTTCAAATTGGAGGTAAAGAGCGATATGCCGCGGATTGTGCCGGAGTGGTGGAGTATTGGAGCGGTGGAATAAGGACACCTTTTGGTGATCTGAACCGCAGCACTCCAACACTCCATTACTCCCGGTCATTGGCGACGATTCGCTTCGGTTGGCGATTCTCAACTGCATCGTTCCGGTCAAGACCTGTCCTTCAGGTCAGTTTCCGCTCCCCAGAATCAGGCGGCACCAGAACACGATGAGGCCCGGAGCGATGAGCCCGACGAGCAGGCCGCCGGCAAGAAAATCCCGCGCCTCCAACCGACCCTGCGCAAACGCGATGGCGTTGGGTGGGGTGGACACGGGCAGGCACATCGCCGCGGAGGCGGCCAACGCGATGGGCACCACGTAGGCCGCCGGAGCGGCAGTGCTGAGAGCGGCCGCGATTGGAATGAGGATGTTCGCGGCGGCCGTGTTGCTCATGAAGTTGGAAAGGCCGGCGCACAAGTAGCTCAGAGCCAGCACCACCGCCACCGGCCCCCAATCCGCGACCGGCAGGAGGGCAACGAGCCATTCGGCCAGGCCGGTCCGCGAAACCGCGACACCCAAGGCAAGTCCGCCCGTGAGCAGAAGGAGGATGTCCCAGTGCAATGAACGAATCTCGCGGGTTCCCACCACTCCGGTCACCGTGAAGACGGTGATGGGCACGAACGAAACCACCGGTGTGGGGATGCCGTGCAGCGGCCCCGTCATCCACAGTGCCACGGTGAAAAAGAACGTGATCATCACGGTCAATCGCTGCCACAGGGGCAACATCCGCGGAAAGGGCTCGCTCGTGGTGAGGGCGCTCAGGTCCACCCGTTCGGCGGCGGCGGGATGGCGTCGAAGCAGGAATGCCCAGACGATGGCCAGCAACAGCAGCGCGGGCGGGAGGCCGATCATCATCCATTGGAGAAAGTTGATTTGTTGGGTGGATCGCAGGATGCCGTGGGCGATGGCGTTGGGCGGACTGCCGATGACGGTCGCCATGCCGCCGAGCCCGGCCGCGAACGGCACGCCGAGCAGCAATGCGCGGGGAAACCGATCCCCACTCCCGAGCGTCGCGATGATCGGCGCGGTAACAGCGATCATCATCGCCGTGGTCGCCGTGTTCGAAACGAACATGGAAAAGCAAAACGTCATTCCCATGACGCCGGCGAGCAGCCATCGTGGCTGATTGCCGCAGCGACCGATCACCAGCCGCGACAGCCATCGATCCAGCCCGGTCCGTGCCGCCGCCGCCGCCAGGACGAAACCGCCGAAGAACAGCCAGATGACCGGACTGGCCCATGGCTCGACAAACATCGTCCAGTCTTCGTCCGTCTTGGCGAACACCCCACCGGGGCGACCCAGAATGGCGATTTCCAGTCCGATAATCAGGATTGCAACCGCGAAGGCCGGTATGGCTTCTGTGATCCAGAGCGCGGCGGCGAAAACGAGGATGAACAGGGTCCATACTCCGGCGGGTGACAACCCCGTATACTCCGGAATAAACGCCAGCGCGGCTGCGCCGGCGAGCGAGAGTGCGAATTTCAACGGCTCTTTGCGGGTGGTGATCTCCAGCCCGTCGAGAATCCGGCGGGCATTCCAGCGTTCGTCATTCATGGTGGTCTGGTTCGGCGGGAGGCTTGGGTTGTTTCAAGGCGATCGGGAACCTTTGTCCGGCGTTCCCTCTTCGTGGTCACGGTCGTGGCTCTCGGCCGGTTCAAGATGGGTCGTGACGCTGGCTCCGGGCTCGACACTTTGCTCAATACGCTTTTCGACGACGGTTGCCATTCGGTGCGCCTCCCGCAATGAAACCAACTCGGGAAACACCAGATGCAATTCCACCTCGTGGATTTCCCCGGTGAACCGATGGCGCAAATCGTGGTAGGTCAGACCCTGTCGCGTGGTTTCTTCCGCAAGAATGGTTTCAAGGACCTGATGCACGCCGGCATCGGCCACGTCCATGAGGCCGCTGAGACTGTTGCGCATCAGGTTGAAACCCGAATAAAGGATGTTCAGCGCCAGGGCGATGGCAAAGATGGGATCCCAGTACGCCCAACCGGTGAGCCAGATCAACGCCAACGCCAGCACCACACCGGCGCTCGTCCAGAAATCGGTCAGCACATGCTTTCCGTTGGCCTCGAGGATGAGGGAGTGTCGCCGCCGGCCGAGATTCAGCAGGTAAGCGCCCAGCGCCCCGTTGATCAACGCCGCCGCCGACGTCAGGAGCACGCCCCATCCCAGCTGTTCGATCACGGGCCCGAAGATCAGTTTCTCAATCGCCGCGTAGAGGATGAACAACGCGGCAATGACGATCATCGCCCCTTCAAACCCGGCGGAAAAGAACGCGATCTTGCCGTGCCCGTAATGGTGGTTCTCGTCGGCGGGCTGCTCGCTCAGCCGCAGGCTGAAGGCGGCGAACGCCACGGCCACGACATGCACGACCGATTCAGCCGCGTCGCTCAGGATGGCCGCGGAACCGGTCAACCACCATGCCGCAGACTTGCCGATAAACATCAGCACCCCGAACCCGAACGAGAGGTTCATCGCGAATCGGAGTTCGGCGGAATGGGTGGAGATGGAACCGGTGTTCTGGGTCATGGATTGAACAGCCGTCAACTGATGCCGCGATTGTATCCGACAGGGAGGCCGTGGCGAGGAATCCTTGAATGGTGATGCAAAACAAAGCCGTGATAATTCGAATCACTTCCTATGCGCCAGTTCATTCAACAGATCGATTTGCATCTCCTGAATCTGCACTAGGCATTCCTATGGGCGGAATCGGGCCTGTCCAGCAGTGGTTCGGCCGGCTTGTGGGGCAGGTCTCCTGACCTGCCGGTTCCGACCTCTCTGAGGTCGGAGTGCCTTTTCCATGCACATGGTGGTGGTGGTTTTTGAACGGCTGGGCAGCCGAAGGGCACGGGGAACCGGGAGGTTCCCCGAACGGGCAGGTCGGGAGACCTACCCCACATCGCTGCGACTGTTTCCGCCTCGTTGCCGTTCAAAAGATTGCCGGTTTCAGTCCGCCTTCAGCCGGCTCCTTCGAGGCATCGGGTTCAACCGGTTCAAACACGGCGGTGACGGCCGCGAGCGCCTCCGCCTCATCCGTACCCGAAGCCTCCAAATCCACCACTGCTCCAAAGGTGGCGCAGAGAAGCATCACCGCGAGAATGCTTCGGGCATCGGCCAGCCGGTCGTTGACCTTGAGCGAAATGGAAGATTGGAAAATCCTGGCGCACTTCACCAACTTTGCCGCCGGCCGCAGATGCAGCCCCTCTTTCCATGGGATATGAACCTTTGAATGTTTCACAATGACAGATTCGACCATCGAACGGACGAATCGTTCAACGGCCGGCCCTCTCGCCGCCCACCCAGGCTCTGGCATTGGCCAATTGCTCCTCGGGGAAATAGCGCACCGTGCCGGTGGTGAAGGGTTTGCAGAAACCCGCCATCCATTCCTGCCACTTCTTCGTGCCAACAATGGCGATGCGATCCAGATCGCGGAAGTGTTTCAGGTCGAATTCCAGCTCATCCCACAGGGCCCGCAGGCTCCAGCCGTGGAAGTCGCGCATGGTGAACAGGGCGCTCACCTTGCCATGCTTTTTGATGAGCCGCTCTGCTTCCGGCACGAACTTTTCGTAGTCCGCGTGTTCGAGCTTGCCGCTCACTTCGATTTCGAGTTGTCGTCCTTCGTTGGTTTCCTTAAGTGTGATTGCCATGGGAGGTCTTTCGTTCGGCCGTCAGTGCGATGGTCAGTCATTAAGACAATAAAATTGTGGCGACCGTTCAATCCTCACTCGCTCGCCCGGCGACCCGAGGGTTCAATCCAGCGTCCGCCGGTAGCGCGTCACGGCAATGGTGAGTGCCACCACCAGAAACAATCCAATCGGCCAGACGTGCGGCCAGGTCTGGTGCCAGTCGTTGCCTTTGAGGAGAATACCGCGGACGAGGCGGAGGAAGTGGGTGAGCGGCAGCACTTCGCCGAGGTGCTGCGCCCAGACCGGCATGCCCCGGAACGGAAACATGAAGCCCGAGAGCAACATCGACGGCAGAAAGAAAAAGAACGACATCTGCATCGCCTGAAGCTGATTCCGTGCGACGGTGGAAAACGTGAGACCTACGGCGAGATTGGCGGCAATGAACAGGAATGCCAGTGCCAGCAACAGACCGAGCGAACCCACCATGGGCACGTGAAAGAGAAGCCGCGCGGCGACCAGGATCAACAGCATCTGGACGTAGCCGACGAAGATGTAGGGAATCAACTTGCCCATAATCACCTCGACCGGACGGGCGGGGGTGGCAAGCAGGTTTTCCATGGTGCCGCGCTCGCGTTCGCGCGTGATGGCGAGCGCCGTGATGATGACCATCGTCATCGTCAGCACCACGCCCATCAACCCGGGCACGATGTTGTACTGGGTGATGCCTTCTACATTGTACTGCCGGTGGATGCGCAGGCTGATCGGTGCCGGCGAAGATTGAAGCGCGGCCAACGGGCCCCGTAAGTCGCGCTCGACGACGGTGATAATCAGTTGATTGAGAGCGGCGATGGCGTTGCCCGTGGCGGCGGGATCGGTGGCGTCCGCCTGGAGCAGAAGGGTTGGCCGTTCACCCCGCACGAGATCCCGCGAGAAGCCGACCGGAATCTGAATCACAAACTGAACATGGCCCTCGTCAAGCAACCGGCCGGCTTCTGCCTCATCCCGGACATCGCTCACAATGTCGAAGTATCCGCTGTTCCGCAGCGCGGCCGTCAACGTGCGCGTGAAGATGCCGTGGTCCTGCGCGTACAGGGCGGTGGGCAGATGTTTGGGATCGGAGTTAATCGCAAAGCCGAAGAGCAGCAGTTGGATGATGGGGATGCCCACCATCATCGCGAACGTCATCCGGTCGCGCCGCATCTGCACGAACTCTTTCAGGACGACCGCGAGAAAGCGGCCCGGTGAGAAGAAAGGGTTCATGCGAAATTGTCGGGCGTGGTTCCCATGAGGCTGATGAAGGCGTCCTCCAGGCCCGGTTCAATCTGCTGCCATTGCAGACCGTCCTGCAAGTATGGCTGGATGGCGGCCCGCAGGAGTTCGGCGTCGTGTCCGCTGACATGCAGGTTCTCGCCGAAAACCACCGCCTGCGTGACGGCTTCCAGTCGCCGAAATTCGCCGGCGAGCGCAGTCAGGTTTCGCCCGCGAACCTCCCAGGTGATCAGTCCCGTCCCTCGCACGACCTCCGCTACCGTGCCGCTGGCCAACAACCGGCCATAGGCGAGGTAGCCGACGCGGTGGCAACGCTCGGCCTCATCCATGTAGTGGGTCGTCACGAGGACGGTGATTCCGGTCGCGGCCAGTTGGTGGATTTCGTCCCAGAAATCCCGCCGCGCCTTGGGGTCAACTCCCGCAGTGGGTTCGTCGAGCAGGAGCAACTGCGGCTGGTGCAGCAGGGCGGCGGCCAGGGCGAGTCGCTGTTTCCAGCCGCCGGAAAGTTCACCTGCCAATTGTCGGCGGCGCGTCCACAAGCCCAGTTTTTCGAGCGCTTCGCGGACGACCTTGCGACGATTCGCCACGCCATAAATGCGGGCCACGAAGTCGAGGTTCTCCTCCAGGCTCAGGTCTTCGTAATGACTGAATCGCTGCGTCATGTAGCCAACCTGTCGCTTGATGCGCGCCGATTCGGTCAGCACATCGCAGCCGAGACAGTGGCCGGAGCCCGCGTCGGGACGGAGCAATCCGCACAGCATCCGCAGGAACGTGGTCTTGCCACTGCCGTTGGGACCGAGAAAGCCAAAGATCTCGCCCGCCTCCACGCGCAGCGCAATGGCGTCCACCACCGTGTTTTGGCCGAAGCGCTTGGTAATTCCCGTAACGTCAATGGTGGGTTCGGCGGAAGTCATCTGTCTTTCGGAACGGTTGGTGGCCGATCCTTCAGGCGGACTTCGAGGGGTTGCCCCACACGCAGACCAATGCGATCCGTTTCGGAAAAAACGGCTTCCGCCATGAACACAAGTTTGGTCCGTGACTCGCGGCTGTAGATGACCGGTGGCGTGAACTCGGCCTGACGGGAGACATAACTGACCTTGCCAATCACCGGCCGGCCGCCATCCCACCGGACCTCCACCTTGCATCCGGGCGGGAATTCGGTCAGACGGCGTTCCGGTATGAAGAACCGGGCTTTCACATTGCCGGGCGGCAATAGCGCCACGACCGGTCGGCCCGCCGGCACCCATTCGCCGGGTTGGAAGTAGGTGTCTTCCACCGCCGCCGTGACAGGCGTCAAAAGCGTCTTCTGATCGCAATTCCAACGCGCCTGCTTGTGGGCCGCTTCCGTCGCAATGACTTCGGCTTCGGCCGCCGCGATGGCATCGGGCCGGCCGCCCAGTCGCGCTGTGGTCAGGTTGGCTTCCAGCTCTGCAATTTGTGCGCGACCGCCGTCGCGGGTCGCCCGGGCACGGTCCAGAGCCTCCTCTGAAGAAACCTTGGAAGCCCGCAGACCGCTAATCCGATTGAACTCCGTTTCCGCCAACTGCAGGGCTACGCGCACCTGGGTCAGTCTGGCTTCCAGCGCGGCGAGTTCGGAAGGTCGCGCGCCGGTGCGGAGATCCTGGAGGCGCGCCCGAGCGGCAACCAGTTTCCCGTCCACCTCCGCCAGCGCGGTTGCCTCGGGTTCCGGATCCAGCGCAAACAGCGACTGACCGTTCGTTACGGCATTCCCTCTGGCTACGTCCAGTCGTTTCAATTCACCGGAGCGCGGCGAGGACACGTAAACATATTCGGCCTCGAGATAACCGCCGCAATGATCCGGTTCAGCTTCCGGCTGGCAGCCACCTGCCGCCAACAGGATGGCCAGCAGCCCAAGCATCGCCCGTCCCTGATGGATTTCGCGGGTTGCTTTGGAAATATTACGAGCAGGAAGTTTCATCGGTTGCGCGGCCACGATGCTGAGAGTCATCAGCGAAAACATCCGACCGTAAGTGTCACGCAACGGTCACGCGCGAGTCGAGGTAAACGTCCTGAATTGCGTTGAGCAGCCCGACACCCTCGGCCATTGGACGCTGGAATGCCTTGCGGCCGGAAATGAGGCCCATGCCACCGGCGCGCTTGTTGATGACGGCGGTGCGTACGGCTTCGGCGAGGTCGCTCGCGCCGCCGGATGCGCCGCCGGAATTGATCAGACCGGCGCGGCCCATGTAGCAGTTGGCGACCTGATAGCGCGTCAGGTCTATCGGGTGATCGCTGGTCAACTGCGAATAAACCAGCGGATGCGTCTTGCCGAACTTCTCCAGCGCATTGTAGCCGCCGTTGCAGTCCGGCAGCTTCTGCTTGATGATGTCCGCCTCGATGGTGACGCCGAGGTGATTCGCCTGGCCGGTTAGGTCCGCGCTGGTGTGGTAGTCCTTGTCCTTCTTGAACGCGTTGTTGCGGAGGTAACACCAGAGCACCGTGGCCATGCCGAGTTCATGGGCCCGCTGAAAAGCGCGCGTCGTCTCCTGAATCTGCCGGTGCGATTCCGGCGAACCATAATAAATGGTGGCACCCACCGCCACCGCGCCCATCTGCCAGGCTTGTTCGACCTGCGCGAAGTAAATCTGATCGTGGCTGTTCGGATACGAGAGCAGTTCGTTGTGGTTGAGTTTTACGAGAAACGGAATGCGATGGGCGTATTTGCGCGCGACCGCACCGAGCACGCCGAGCGTGGACGCGACCGCATTGCAGCCGCCTTCAATCGCGAGTTCAACGATGCGGGCCGGATCGAAGTAATCCGGGTTCGGCGCGAAGCTCGCGCCGGCGGAATGTTCAATGCCCTGATCCACCGGAAGAATGGAGACGTAACCCGTGCCGGCGAGACGACCGTGGTTGAAGATCTGCGCGAGACTGCGCAGCACCCCGGGCGAACGATCTGATTGGGCGACGACCCGATCCACGTAATCGGGGCCGGGCAGGTGGAGGCGGTCACGGGGAATGGTACGGCACTGGTGTTCGAGCAGGTGGTTGGCGTCGTCGCCGAGGAGAGCCGGGATGTCCGTCTTCATAGGCACCATTGATTAGCAGTATTCGCGGGTGGTGACAGGAAAAAAATTGTAACAACTTGCGTCCAGAGGTGAACGCAAAACGGTTTCACGGCGCAACCCGGCTCAGCGGGTTGCGCCGGGCGTCAAAGGGCAAAATTGTCAATTGTCGGTCCCGACAATTGACAATCCAAGCTACGACGCAATCGTCAACGCAGGCTTCGGACTTTGAATTGACGGATCGCCGGGCTTCCACTTCGACCGGCACGTTTCGCCGCCAATCAATTCAGATCGTGGGAGACGAGGTGACGAGTCTCACAAAGGGTCCGAATGGTTCGGACTCATGCGAACAGTTCATTCGCCACTGAAAACGCTGTTGGCGCTCCCGAACTCGTTGATGCGGGTACGGGGATTGTTCGGGTCCGCGTGCCATTCATCGTCGATCACGAATTTGTACTCGTGGTCGCCGGGAGGCAGTTCGAGCCGGGTTTTTCACACCCCTTTCCGATCTTTCTTGAGTGGGTTGGCTTCGGGGTTCCAGTCATTGATGGGTCCGGTCGGAGTTGGATGCCGTTGCAGGCCCTCCTGCTGAAACTTTGAGAGCGATTCGTAAGTCTCTGGCGACCAAGGGATTGCATTTGACTCACTGTCGGCCATCGCCACACTTTGCGGCATGTCCATTCGACTCAGTTTTCACGGCGCGGCGGGAGATGTAACGGGTTCCGCGTATCTGATCGAAACTTCGCAGGCGCGAATCCTCATCGACTTCGGGATGTTTCAGGGCGGGCGGAAGATGGAGGAGATGAATGTCCTGCCGCCAGCGCTCAATCCCGCGAAACTGAACGCGGTACTGGTGACGCACGCTCATCTCGATCACACCGGTCGATTGCCACTGCTGGTAAAAGCCGGGTTTCGCGGACCGGCGTTTGCCACAGAGCCGACCATTGAATTGACGGGGCTGATTCTTCGCGATTCCGCCTTCATTCAGGAGCAGGACATCAAGCGAACGAACCGCAAGCGGCAACGCGCGGGCGAATCGTTTCTGGAGCCGATTTACAACGCGCAGGATGTCGAAAAGTTTCTCGGCGTCATGCGCGCGGTCGATTACGGGAAGTTCGTGGACGTGGCGCCGGGGATTCAGGCCCGCTACGTGGAAGCCGGGCATATCCTTGGTTCGGCCAGCATTCAATTGAAGGTGCAGGACGGTGGGCGCACACGGACCATGGTCTTCTCCGGGGACATCGGGCAGTCGGCCGTTCCGATTCTAAATGATCCCATAGGGTTCGAATCGGCGGAATTGGTGGTAATGGAATCCACCTATGGTGACCGCGATCACAAGTCTCTGAAGGATACCGAGGCCGAGTTCGAGGAGATTGTCAAAGCAGTTTACCGGCAGGGCGGCAAGATGCTCGTGCCGGTGTTCGCCGTCGGGCGGACGCAGTTGATACTCTATTTGTTGACCGAAATGTTCTGTGACGGAACGGTGAAGGAGTTTCCGATTTACGTGGACAGCCCGATGGCCATCGAGGCGACGAAGATTTACCGTAATCACCTGGAATTGTTTGACGAAGAGTTTCATCAACTGCGGCGCTGCCGTCCTATCCTTGAGGCGACCAAGTCATTCATTCCCACCCCGACGGCCAAGGATTCAATGAAGCTCAACAGTGAGAAAGGGCCCTGCCTGATCATGGCCGGTTCCGGAATGTGTACCGGCGGGCGCATCCTGCATCACCTCAAGGAAAACCTGTGGCGACCGGAGGCCCATGTCATCATCGTCGGTTTCCAATCCTACGGGTCACTTGGTCGGATGATCGTGGATCGGAAGGAGACCGTGAAAATCTTTGGTGAACAGATTGCCGTGAGGGCGAATGTCCACACACTGGGCGGATTCAGTGCGCACGCCGGTCAGAGCGGTTTGATGAAATGGTTCGAGCCGCTCGCGAAATGCAAGCCGCGTGTCTTCCTGACTCATGGCGAAGATCGCGGCCGCGATCCGCTGGCGGCGTTGATTGAGAAAACTTACGGTCTGAAGTCCGAGAAGCCTTTGCTCGGCGACGTGTTTGAGTGTCGAACGGGGGCGGTGTCTAAACCGGAACGATGCAGTTGAAATTGGGGGCAAGAGCGATTTGCTGCGGATGGAGCGG
>CALBIE010000148.1 GCA_937893495.1 uncultured Verrucomicrobiales bacterium
GCTGCGGCTGGTCTGCGACACAGCCGCGCTCCGGGGGCAGTGTCAAGATGCGCCCGATGTTCCAATGGTCAGTCGGCGGAAATATAAGCTATCCATCGCAACTTCGTGGGCTTTGGGATGCTGCAGGTTGCAAGTGGCAACAATCTGGTTTGAAGCGTGGGATTCGGTTCAGGAATCAGGTGGTCCTGACTAGCCTGGGTCAGCTTATCCGGTCGGGCAAGTGGTTGATTGCGGTGATCGGGACCGTTAAATCGCCGGAATGCTTGACACAGGACCGCTTGAAAGACTTATTAACCGCCACTTTTTTTGATGATACGGACACGTATTATCGTCGAGTTAACACTGTGCGGGTGAAAACCTTACAACCAACGCAACTTGCCGTCTCCCGGAAACGGATCTCATCAACAGATGGGGCACCAGTTTTCTGAGCTGCGAATTCATGTCGAGACCGCACGTTTCAATATTGTTCATTGCTGTATCCCTTGCGCTGGTGCTGGGCGGGTGCAGCACGTCCCACTATCGCAATTCAGCGGACAAAGAGGTTTACCGCATTCTCACGCAGAAGGAGCTGCGGGTTCTCGGTCGGACGAACGAGTTCTCCATTGATACGGCATACTCTGCCCGGGATCCAGAGGCGGTCCCAGCGAATGAAATTATTGCCGGGAGGGGTTTAAGCGGTGAGAAGCGGAGTATCGCGCTCGCCGACGCGTTGCGATTGGCGATTGAGAACAATCGCAGCTATCAACTGCGAAAAGAGCAACTCTACCTTTCCGCGCTCACCCTGACCCTGCGTCGCTACGACTTTGACAAGCAACCCTTTGGACGTCTGGAGACGGGCGGCGTTCGGGAGAGGGACAAGGATTTGCGGCTTGATGGCGGGCAGAATCGTCTGGGCTTCACGCAACTTTTGCGCAGCGGCGGCACCGTCAGCGCGAGCATCGCGAACGATATGGTTCGCTATTTTACGGGGGACCCGAGGCGCTCGGTGACGACGGTCATGTCATTGAATTTCATGCAACCCCTGCTGCGCGGCGCGGGCGCGGAAATTGTCGCCGAAAACCTTACCCAGGCTGAGCGCGATGTGATTTACGAGATTCGCAGTTTCTCGCTCTTTCAGCAGACATTTGCCGTGGGGGTAATTATCGAATACTATAGGCTGTTGCAGCGGCAGGACGGCGTTCGTAATTCATACAACAACTACCGGCGCTTGGTAACGACGCGGGATCGGGCGGAGAAGTTGCTGGTGGCCGGACGAATGCAACGCTTCCAGCTGGATCAGGCACTCCAGCAGGAATTGAGTGGCAAAGCGACGTACATCCGGGCTGTGCAACAGTACCAGTCGCAACTTGATGAATTCAAGAAGACCCTGTCAATTCCACTTGGTGTCCACATTCTGCTCGATCCCTCGGTCTTGACCGACCTGAAAAGCGTTGGCCTCCAAGTGTTGAATGTTTTGGATCATGACGCTTACCAACTCGCGGTCGCTCGCAAATATGATATCCTCAACGACATTGACCGGTTCGAGGACCAGAAACGAAAGATTAAAGTGGCGGCGAACCGACTGAAGGCGAACCTGACGTTTCTGAGTGACGTGTCATTACAGAACGACACGACGGACTACACGAAGTTTGATCCGGGTAATTTCCAGGCTTCGGCTGGTCTGCAGTTGGACCTTCCATTCAATCGCCAGTCCGAACGTAATGCCTACCGCGCCGCGTTGATCAACTTCGAACGGCAGTTGCGCACTTTGGCGATTACCCTGGACAACGCCCGGGATTCGGTTCGTGAAGGATTGCGCAATCTCGAACAATTACGGCAGAATTACGATATCCAGACCAAGGCGCTGGAGCTTGCTAATGATCGGGTCGCGGTTATGGAGAAGTTGCTTGAGTCGGGTCGGGCTCAGATTCGGGATGACCTTGAGGCTCAAAGCGCGCAGTTGCAGGCTCAAAACGCGGTGACTCAGGCGCTGGTTGATTACCTCGATGCCCGCCTGAATTTTTTGATTGATGCGGGCGTTATGACGATGGATGCCGATCGATGGTGGTTGAAGGACAACGACGTTATTAAAAGTGAAGCAACCGGGCCGATTCCCGGTCTGAACAGAGAGGCTGATCTGGTCTATCCACCGGAGGCGGTATTCGACGGTTCGGCCAATTTGAAGTGACGATGGGCGATTTGATGAAAAAAATTACGAAAAAGCCGGTATTGGCGGTGTTAATCCTGCTGCTGATTGGTGGTGGGGTGGCGTTTAGTTTCAAGACGACGAACGTCGACCAGAACGAGGCAGCCTATTTTACGGTCAAGCGTGGCAATTTTCTTGTCTCCATTGTGGAAGGCGGCACGCTGGCGGCCACATCGGAGCTCATCATTCGCAACGAAACCGAATATACCGCCAAGATCGTCAACATCGTTCCTGAGGGCACTTTCGTAAAGCAGGGCGAAGAACTCCTGGAACTGGATTCCTCCAATATCCGTGAAAAGATTATTTCCCAGGAAGAAGCCGTCGAGTCCGCCAAGCTGGCGCTTGAAGAAGCAAAAGAACTCGAAGTCATCGGCAAGCTGACGTGGGAGTCCCAGCTTCAGGGGGGCGAACTGGCCGTCGAGTTTGCCAAGTCCGACCTTGAGAAATATAAACTTGGCGACTGGCCCATCATCGAGAAAGGACTCGATACCAAGATCACCATTGCCAAGGAAGAACTCGAACGGGCGAGGGATCGCCTTGCAAAAACCAAAGTATTGAAGGGGGAAGGTTACGCGACGGAAGTCGAGTTGAAAGCGGACGAACTCAATCTCAAAAAGCAGGAATTGAGCATCGATCAGTACGAAGAGGAATTGAGAATCGCCCGCAAGTACGATTACCCGAAACGCGTTCGTCTGCTTGAATCCAATGTGCGCGAGGCGGAGATTGACCTTATTCGCACCAAGCAGAAGGCAAAGACGAGCCTTGCCTCATACGCTTCCGGTGTGACGACGAAAGAACGGTTGCTGAAGTCATACACCGAGCGACTGGCGAACTACAACGAGCAGTTACGTTTGTCCAAGGTTTTCGCGCCGAAGGATGGCCTGGTCGTTTATCAGCAATCGTCCAGTTATCGTTCCATGGGAATAGAGGTTGGCGCGGACGTTCCGTCTCGATATCGCATTCTCAAGC
>CALBIE010000149.1 GCA_937893495.1 uncultured Verrucomicrobiales bacterium
CCTTGTAGCGTATTGATTTCCCGCTTTGAGGTCACTAACTCAGAAACGGCGGGAAAAGAAGTTGCCTGTGCCGGGCTCGATCAGACGTTTTTACGCAATTTGCAATCAACTGAAGCGAACATATGACTTGGCGGGAGTCACTTTTGATGGATTTATCGATCTCTTGCCATCCGAATTTGAAGGATGGAATGGTGCTTGAGTTGCCACGCGCATGTGAGCTTAATGCGGCCCTCGATGCCGCCAATTCCCACAATAGATTTGTTCGCCGGTCCTGGAGGGCTGGGCGAAGGTTTTTCCGCGCTGCGGACCGTTGGCGAGTCCGTTTTCAAAATCCAGCTTTCCATCGAAAAAGACCCGCTCGCTCATCAGACCTTGCAGTTGCGCGCCTTCTTCCGGCAGTTCCCGGAGAAGAAGGGACCGGATGCTTACTACGATTACCTCGCCGGCCTTATTCCGCGCGGCGACTTGTTCAAAATGTATCCAGCGGAAGCGGAGAAGGCTGAACGGGAGGCGTGGAACGCGGAGATGGGAAGCAAGCAATTCCCCTCCAAACTCGTTGATGCACGAATTCGTGACGCGCTTGGTAAGCGGGTCAACTGGGTTCTAATTGGCGGTCCTCCCTGTCAGGCATACTCACTTGCGGGTCGGTCGCGTCGGAAGAACGACCCCACGTTTGCCACCGACGAGAAGCACTTCCTGTATCAACAGTATCTGCGAATCATCGCAGTTCATCAGCCGCCGGTGTTCGTCATGGAAAACGTAAAAGGCCTACTGTCTGCAAAGGTGCAGGAAAAATGCATCTTGGACAGAATATTGAACGACTTGGAGAATCCGGTCGATGCAGTCTTTTCCCAGCCGGAGGGGCGCCCACCTTTGCGGTACCGCCTTGTTTCGCTCGCGACACGTGGCGGTGACCTGTTGGGAAAATGCCGCCCAGAGGACTTCGTAGTGCGCGCCGAGGATTATGGAATTCCTCAGTCTCGGCATCGCATCTTTTTGGTCGGAATCCGCAGTGATATATCGAAGCAGAACAATCTGTTGCAACCGCGGAGGAGGGTGTCGATCGAGAATGTCATTTCGGATCTACCGCGGCTTCGGAGCGGTCTTTCCAAGGAGACTGATAGCGCCGAGACTTGGCGTGATGCCGTACGTGAAATTGCAGATTTGACTTGGCTTGACGGTCCGAGCATAGATGACGCGCTTCGCCGTGAGATTTGCACGCTCCTTCGAGCAGTTGATACTTCGCTTGACCGTGGCGGGGTTTTTCTAAAGCCAACACGCCGCGTCGTTCGTGCGCACCGCGAATGGTTCCAGGACGAGCGACTTGGCGGTGTATGCAATCACGAGACGCGTTCCCACATTCGCTCCGACCTTCATCGCTACTTCTTCGTCTCGGCTTTTGCTCGTGTTCACAACCGCTCGCCGTTGCTCAATGACTTCCCGCCGCAATTACTCCCCAGGCACGAAAACGTCTCAGAGGCTTTGAAGGAGACGAAGTTCAACGACCGCTTCCGCGTGCAGTTGGAGGGCCGGCCGGCCACCACCGTTACGTCGCACATCTCCAAGGACGGTCACTACTATATTCATTTTGATCCGGCGCAGTGTCGCAGCCTTACTGTGCGCGAAGCTGCGCGGTTGCAGACGTTTCCAGACAACTACTTTTTCGAGGGGCCACGCACCCAGCAGTATCATCAGGTTGGGAATGCGGTGCCGCCTTATCTGGCCTATCAAATCGCCCAAATTGTGGCCGGTTTATTTGATTGAATTTGTGCCTGGCAAATCTTTGAAATCCTGGTAACACGGTTACCAGCATGAATTCCTGCAACTTTATCCCCATTTCACTTCGCGCGGCAGGCAAGGGCCTGAGGCGCGCCCTCCATGTCGCTCCGAATTTAATGACACCAACCGAATTGCAGAGTGCTTGGAGTCAGATTGCCTACCTCCTTCCCAATCTCCATCCGGATTCGGATGAGAATGATTGGCCGAGAGTGCTCCGGCCGTTTCATGCCGAAGCAAGGCGGCGCATCGCGGCGG
>CALBIE010000150.1 GCA_937893495.1 uncultured Verrucomicrobiales bacterium
AAGAGCGAGTTGAAGGCGAGGGCGATTCCTGACGACGTTGAGCAGTTGCTCTTGAAGGCGAAATCCGAATGGAGTTGGGATGAACGACAGAGTGTATTTGCATTGTTTCTCGAAACCGTTCCCGACCTCGAATCGGCGCGCAAGGAAATCACCGATTTGGTAAAGAAAGTTCCGAAATTGCCGACGACCCTGGTCCTTCAGGAGCGACCGGCCGATCATCCTCGCGTCACTCATCGCCACCATCGCGGGGAGTTTACGCAACCGAAGGAATCCGTGCGTGTTGGCGTCCCGGAGCTGTTCAATGAATTGAATCCGCCGACGAACCGATCGGAGTTCGCGCGCTGGCTGGTCAATGGCGAGAACCCGCTGACGGCCCGGGTGGTGATGAATCGACATTGGGAAGCATTCTTCGGCCGGGGTATCGTACGGACGGCGGAGGATTTCGGAACGCAATCAGCGCCACCGACTCATCCGGATTTGCTCGATTGGCTGGCGACGGAATTCGTGCGGAGCAAATGGTCGCTCAAAACAATGCACCGGCTCATGGTCCTGAGCGCGACCTATCGACAAGACTCGCGGATCAGCCCGGAATTGCTGAAACGCGATCCGCGGAATGAACTGATCGCGCGGGGACCGCGATTCCGCATCGACGCGGAGTTGGTTCGGGATGTTGCCTTGAGTGCGGCCGGGTTGCTTTCGAAGAAAATGGGCGGGCCAAGCGTTTTTCCACCTCAGCCGGCCAGTGTCACTGATCTGGCTTATGGCGGATTCAAATGGAAGGTAAGCGAGGGGGAGGATCGATATCGACGCAGTCTTTACACGTTTTCCAAACGCACGGCACCGTTCGCTGCCTACATGACGTTTGATGGAACGAGCGGTGAGGCGTGCCTTGCCCGACGCGAACGCAGCAACACTCCGTTGCAGGCGCTGACCGTATTGAACGATCAAGTGTTTGTGGAGGCGGCGACCTCATTGGCTGGGAATGCCTTGAAACATGGGGATGGGGACCGCCGTCGGACCGCGGCATTCATTCTGCGCCGCTGCCTGATCCGCCTGCCGGCCGGGGAGGAAGTTGCGACGGTCATTGGATTTCAAGAACGCCAGATGGAAAGAATCTCATCCGGCGAGTTGAGCGCTGAAAAGATTCTCGGTCGCAAAGGTTCCGCCAACGAAGCCGCCTGGGCGATGACGGCGCGCGCGGTGTTGAATCTCGATGAAACGATTACGAAAGAGTAGTTGATGAACGAATTGCATTTCCAAACCCGCCGGCAGTTTTTTCGCGATTGTGGCATCGGTGTCGGCAAGATCGCCCTTGCATCGACGCTGGTGGATCAGGCGGTTGCGACGACGGAGAGTCCGTTCCCTCCGCGACGGACCCATTTCGCGCCGAAGGCGAAGCGGGTGATTTATCTTTTCCAGGCCGGCGCGCCGAGCCAGTTGGAATTGTTTGATCACAAACCGAAGCTTGCCGAGTTAGAGGGTAAACCGATTCCGCCGGAAGTCATCAAGGGGCAGCGATATGCTTTCATCCAATCGAATGCCGCCGTGTTGGGGCCGCGTTTCAAGTTCGAGAAACACGGCCAGTCCGGCGCCGAGTTGTCGGAAATGCTGCCGCATCTGGCCGAGGTGGTGGACGACATCGCCATTGTCAAATCATGCACGACGGATCAGTTCAATCATGCCCCGGCGCAATTGTTTGTGAACACCGGCAGTGGCCTTCCCGGGCGGCCGGCGATGGGGAGTTGGCTGAGTTACGGTATTGGCAGTGAGGCCAACGACCTTCCTTCGTTCGTGGTGTTGAAGAGTGGCGGCAATCTCAGTGGCGGAGCCGCATTGTGGTCGAATGGTTTTTTGCCCGGTTCGCATCAGGGAGTGCCTTTCCGCAGCTCAGGTGATCCGATTCTCAACGTGGCGAATCCGAACGGCTACGATGCGCGGGCCCAGCGCGAGACGCTCGATTTGATAGGTCAATTGAATCGTCAACGGCTGGGACTCGTGGGTGACCCGGAGATCCAGACGAGGATTCATTCGTATGAGATGGCCTACCGCATCCAGGCACGCGCGCCGGAGTTGATGGATTTGTCCAGGGAATCCGCGGCGACGATGGCGTTGTACGGCGTGAAACCGGGCGATGGTTCTTTCGCGACGAACTGTCTGTTGGCACGACGGTTGGTGGAACGGGGGGCACGGTTTGTGCAGGTCTATCATGCCGGTTGGGATCATCATTCCAACGTCGAGGGCGGCGTACGCGGCCAGACTCGCCAGACGGATCGTGCCAGTGCCGCTTTGATCAAGGACTTGAAGATGCGTGGGATGCTGGAGGACACGCTGGTGGTCTGGGGTGGGGAATTCGGTCGTACGCCAATGGTGGAATCCAACGCCGCCCTGGGACGAAAACTCGGGCGCGACCATCATCCGCAGGCGTATTCGATGTGGATGGCCGGCGGAGGAATCAAGCCGGGTATCACGGTGGGTGCGACAGACGAACTTGGATTTCATGTCGTTGAAGACAAGGTCCATGTTCATGACTTGCAGGCGACCATCCTGCATCTGTTGGGAATTGACCACGAGCGCCTGACCTTTTTGTTTCAGGGACGGCAATATCGTCTCACCGACGTGCATGGGCATGTGGTGAACTCGATTTTATCGTGACGAAAGTATTTGGCTCGGTTCCTCAGAGATTGGCCGTATCTTGGAGACACTCTCGCTTGGAGCGCGGAATTGATTCCGCAGAAACGTCCATTCGCAGCCAGCGATTGCGTATCAACTCTGGCTACCGGAACCCGGCGCCGTAAGGTGTGTCAGAACACTCGAATCAAAACTCCGCAAGCCAATTGGCAAATCCACATTTCCGCGCAACGAATTCCGCGCTCCGGAAGGCAGGCTGACATCGAATCGAATGTGCCCAACGAGAACTGCGTGAAATCAAAGAAATTGATAGTCCAAATCTCACCGTTACTGTGAACGCATGAAAAGAATTACTGTTTCTGTGCCGGACGACATTTACCGGAAGGCTCGGATTAAGGCGGCCGAAAAGGATACGTCGGTTTACCCCGAGGATCTGCAGGACAGGCAGTCTTACGGGATGGTGAAAGTCGTCAATCCGTTAGCTCTTTGAAATGACTCTTCGCTTACGGCGGGTTGAACGCCGGGTTTGACCGCCGATGAATGAGTCGGTAAACAGGGTCATGACGTTTTCCTTGAGATCCCTTGCGGCAGTGGTCGCGGTTTTCGTTTCCGGTAACGTGTGTCGCGCCGCCGCCGAGTTTCCCGAGCCGATCAACAACCAGCGCGGCGATTACGTGCTGACGCCGGCGGAAATCGCGTTGAAAAAGTTTACGGTTCCCAAGGGATTCAACGTGTCGCTGTTCGCCGCCGAACCAGATGTGCGACAACCGATCGCTTTGACGACCGATGCAAAAGGGCGGCTTTGGGTGGCGGAATGTTATTCCTACGATGATCGGGAGAACAACTATTCGGCAAACCAACGGGACCGGATTGTCATTTACGAGGATACCGACAACGACGGACGTTTCGACAAGCGTACGGTGTTCTGGGACAAGGCGTGGAAGCTCACCAGCATTGAAGTTGGCTTTGGCGGCGTCTGGGCATTGTGCGCGCCCAATCTGCTGTTCATTCCGGATGCCAACGGGGATGACGTGCCGGACGGGGAACCGCGGGTGCTGCTCGACGGCTGGGACGACGACCGCATTCGTCACAACATCGTCAACGGTTTGAAGTGGGGGCCGGACGGCTGGCTTTATGGGCGGCACGGAATCCTGACCACTTCGCTCGTGGGGCAACCGGGAACCTCGAAAGCGAATCGGACGGCGTTGAACTGTTCCATCTGGCGGTATCATCCGACGCGTAAGGCATTCGAAGTCGTTTGCCATGGCGGCACCAATCCGTGGGGTCATGACTGGGATGAAAATGGCGAATTATTCTGGGTCAAC
>CALBIE010000151.1 GCA_937893495.1 uncultured Verrucomicrobiales bacterium
TTGCGCTGAACTTCCTTGATGATATGCCGACGAACGACAAATGTTCGTTTTCCGAAAAAAGTCTGCGGGATTCCGACACGACAGACGTGTTGGGGGAAAACAATGCCCAATCACTCTACTCCCATGAAAATGATCAACCCGAATTTCATCGTCATCGCCATGGTCGGACTGCTCTGCGGTTCCGCCATTGCCGCCGGGGCCGGCAAAACCGACTCTATCAAACCGAGGACTTCTGCCAGCCCACCCGCCAATGCGATCGTCGAAAAAACGTTTGAAAACATCGAGTTTATTGCCATGCCGATACGCGAAGTGGTCGAGTATCTTCGGGAGACCATGGAATCGACCGGAGTGAACTTCATTGTGTCCGATGAAGTGGCCGCTGTTGAAATCGATCTCAAACTCCGAAACGTCTCCTTCGATCAGCTCAACACTTCGATCGAGATTGCGTCGGAAGGCAGGGTAAAAATTGAGTCTGTGGATGGACGTCTCTACCATATTCGCCCCGGCGAAGTAAGAGTAACGCGGCCGGAACCGATCCTGCGGGTCTTCAACCTGTCGCGGATTCTCGCGGGACGGAAAGAGGCCGAGATTTCCCAGACAATCGAAGACCTACATCAGACGGTGGGACTGGCGTTTGAAATGTTGGTTGAAGCCCAGCGGGCGGCCGGCGGAACGGGCCCAAAGAAAACCAGAATCCCGATCAATTCCAAATTCCATCCCGGCACGAAACTGATGATCGTCATCGGCGCACCGGACGACGTCGAAGTTTTCCAGGAAGTGACCAGCCAATTGCTCGGTGAACCACGCCATACCGTGCGCAATTCCGGCAATCCGTTTGGCGCCATGGGGATGGGAGGTGCCGGCGGAATGGGGATGGGGGCTGGTGCCGCCGACGCCATGGGCGGTGCGCCGGGGACCGGCGGCCTGCTCTCTGAGGGGGGATCGCCCAATCGAAATCCATCCTCCGGACGTCCATCGGGCTCTGTCGGCAGAACTCCGCCAAGTTCTTTCCCGGGCGGCGGCTCGGGGGATTCGTTTGCCCCGCCGAAGAAACCCCGTTAGGTTCAGTGGCGTGGCATCCAAAATCGCCATTGTGCCGTTTCCCGGATCAAAGCTCGAAGCCCTGTCACACGGGATTCACGTGGCAGGACCACTTTCAGCGACGGCGGAAATGACCCAGGCCATGGCTTGGGGAAGCGATGCTGCCTTCGCCCGATTTTTCGAAACCTACTTCAATCGTTTGTTGCGCTATCTGCTGGTGATTTCCCGCAGCGACGAAGATGCGGCAAGGGACGCATTGCAGGATACGATGACCCGGGTCGCGAAACACGTGCGTCGATTTGACGACGAACAAGCCTTCTGGGATTGGTTGGTCGTGCTCGCCCGAAGCGCGGCCCGTGATGCCGGACGCAAACAAACCCGCTATCGGAAACTGCTGTCATGTTTTTTTCAGAACAGCGAAACCGGGGCCGGGCCGGCTCCGGAAATCCCGCACTCCGAGGACCGGATGAACGAGGCCCTGGAGGCCGCATTGGGATCTCTGCCGGAGCAGGACCGTGTTTTAATTGAACAGAAATACTTTCTGGGAGCATCCGTGCGAGAGATTGCCCGTTCCGACAGTTGACCGAGAAGGCGGTGGAATCACGGCTTCTGCGCGCTCGCCGAACCCTGCGGATCGAGATGAACAGACAACTGCGTGATGAAGAATAGAAACGAATCGGATGAGCTGTGGAGCGATCTGCTGGATGACGTGGCATCGCAGAGTTTTCGCCAAACGATGTTGACCAAAACGATCAGAACGGCGACCCGCCGCAATCGCCGGCGCACAGTTGGGGCCATCACCTGCATCGTCGTGCCGCTCCTTTTGCTCGCGCTTGCGCAACTGCGCGACAAGGCAAACGTCCGAACGGACCACGTGGCGGCCGCCCCCAAGTCCGTCCCGGTTGTTTCGGCAAGAGCGGCGGCGCCTGCGGTTGAGCAATCGACCTTCCGACCAACCATCATTACTGACGAGGAGTTGTTCGATTTGTTTCCCAATCAAGCAATGGCATTGGTGGGCCGCCCGGGCCAGCAGCGATTGGTCGTGCTGGGTGAACGGTTGCCCTGAACAGCCGCGAGACCCTGCGAGCAATGAAGAATTTTACCACCTCGGAGTGGCAATCGTGAGAACCACCCCAGTTCCGTTTGTCGAAAAAGGATTACGATCCCCGTGATCGGTCTACTAAATTCCGCTCACTCAACAACGAGGATGTCCCGACGCTGCTTCAGCCTCCCATACCGATTCTCGCCGATCAGCCAGACCTGCGTCTTGCCCTTGTCGCGTATCAATCGGGCGGGAATGACCACTTTGCCGTTTCGCCGATCCTCTTCGGTGACGAACAGGTTGTATCGACCATAACTGTTCTGAGTGCTCATCAGGTGGACGATGATGGCCTTCATGTTGTCGGACGTAAGTTGAATCTCCCACGCCTCCCCCATAGACACCGCCTCGTCCGGCAGGCTGAAATCGAGATCGCAAACGGCAAACTCACACGCCGCGCTCAGTGAACCGTCCTTCAACACACAATGCGCCGTGTAGTCGCCGCAGATCGAAAACGAGCGCTCCACCACCCCCTTGCCGGGCTGCCTGATCTCTTCCACGACTTTGCCTCCCCGCTTGATCACCAATGCCCGGACGCCTTGTCCATCCCGATCCATGACATTGAACTTCACGGCCTGTCCCTTGGGGTAGGGAACCCAGTCTCCGCGATCGAGCAGCACGACGCGGTTGATCTTCGGCGTCGCGGAATCCTCGTCGTAGTTCGGGAACAAAAATGATTCTGCCTTGTTGCTGCCGCGCCAGGTATCCAGATCTGTGATGCGATACAGTTCCCGGTTTCTGGCAGCCAGGTGGGAATTGAAGCTCTCGGAGCTGCGATTGGTATCCTTGGTGGTCTGCGGCCGACTTTCCTCAACCCGCACATACGTCACCTTGCCTTCACTGTTCCTGGTGATTTCGGTCACGATCTCCACGTGGGAACCACCGCCCTTGCTCGCCGGCGGCGTGTAGATGACATCGCCCACCTTGGCTGCTTGTGCGGACTGCTGCTCCACGACGATAACGCCGTCCCGATGAGGTGGTCCATGAAGACGACTTACGTACCAGAAGCCGCATTGAAGAGCATAGCTGGTGTACGACGAGCAAACCTTCCCATAGTAACACTCGGCATTGCTCACCTTCCCATACAGGTTTTCGGTGTACAGAACACTTTGCGGATTCTCGACGGCCGCCAGAAATGTTTTCAGGAAGATATCGAACCCGATATATCGACCCACGGATTTGACGCTCGAATACGGGACGCCCGTCTGCTCTTTCCCCGCCTCGAAGTGCCCGCCCCGCCTTGGCATTCCGGCGGTAACCGGCGTCCACTTGACCCGGGACATGATGCGCGCGTAATCAACCGCCTTTTCCTGCCAAGGGATCGAATGCCCACCGCTCGCCTTTCCCGGATTGTTCCCGCTTTGGGCCAGCAAGCCGGGCGAGCAGAGCAAAGCGGCCAAAAACACGGACCACCCGGCGTGTGGCCGACAGCCCGCAATTCCTGAGAAAAAGCGACGATGCATCATATCACCTGATTGGATTCGCCAGGAGATTGGAGGCAGCACCGGCGTATGCAAGGACGATCACGAAAACGAATGGACCAAGAAAAGAAGAATCTGAATCATCCTACTTCCCATTACGGACCTTTGCTATTTGTCCTGGATTCAAGGCGCGATCGTAGATCCGCACGTCCTTCATACGACCGTTGAAATAATCGTGCTGCCCAAAGCCAATCTTCAACGGTTGTCCGGGCTGTAAATCGAATTCACTGCCTGCGAACGTGGAGCTTTCTGAGACCAACTCGCCATCAACGAACAGGCGCAGCTTCGCGCCCGCCCGCACCGCCGCGAGATGCCGCCAACCCGGTTTCAATTGCTTGTCATAGGAGACGGCCTTGCCGGCCTCCATCGAATGAATGCGTCCCGAAGGCAGCACGCCGCAGAACAACTTGCCGTTGAAAACGGCCATCGACCACGCGCGCCGATAGCGGACATCCGGCGTGCGATCAAGCCGTCCCGTGTCCGTCCATTGGTCCGGTCCGTCGTAACGATACACGTTCGCAAACGGTAGCGTGCCGGCATAGAACTTGCCGTTGTAAACCGAAACGGCCATCACCTCCTTTTCCCCGCCCAACCGGCCCGTGTTGAACCAGTTTGTCCCGCCCTCGTGACGAAACACCGAACCGGTGGGCCAGGTGCCGACATGCAACGCGCCTTCGTAAACCATCATCGAATAAACCTGCGTGGTGTCCGGGACGGGACCAAGCGCCTCCCAATTCGTCCCACCACCATAACGAAAGAATCCGCCGTCATCGTAACTCAGCCCGTACAGGCCGCCGTTGTGGACCCCGAGGTGGGTGATTCGCAGACCGGGGCAACCGCAATCCGTCCATTTGCCGATGCCGTCGAAGCGATACATGCCCCGGGTCCGTGGTTTGTCGCGCCATGCGCCCGTCGTGCCGGTGCCCGCGTAAAGTTTTCCGTCGAACACCGCCAACCCGCTGATGCTTCGCACATCGGCCACTTTGCCGCAGCTCGTCCAGTTCGTGCCGCCTTCGTAGCGAAAGACCGTTCCGCCGTGATGGTTGTTCGACGAAAGCGGCAACGATGAACCGCCGCCGCTGTAGAGCTCCGAACCGACATACAAACGTCCCTTGTAAACCGCCATTGCCTTGATGCAGTTGGCCTTGTCGGGCGCGCCGCAATCGACCCAGTTCGTGCCCCCGGCATAACGATACACATGGCCCCGGTCATGTTCCCCCGGTTCCCACGTTGAGCAGTAGAGGTCGCCGGCGAAGACGACGAGCGAATTGACCAGTTGATTGTTCCCCGGCCGGCCGCAATCGATCCACTTGTCGCCGCCCTGCGCCGCGTCGATGCCAAACAAAATGTTCCTCCAGTTCGATTGCGCGGAGGTGACACCCGCGTAATTCATCAGGCCAAGATTGAAACCGTTGCGCGTCTCCGGATTGTACCAGCTCATGACGTCACCCAGCACATCGTCCAAATCTTCGGTCGTGTGGATCCAGGCGGTGATCGTGAACGGTTTCGCCGCGAGCTTCGGCGCCTGGTCGGCCGGGATCTCAAGCCAGGAATCGATTCCACGGAAGATCGCACCGGCGTCGGCGTCGAAGGACACACCATGATTGACGGCGTGACGCCTGGCTCCCGACGAATCGCGAGCATCGTTGGTCAATTTCCAATGAGCCAACAGACCGTCGGCCGAAAAGGAAAGCGAAGCGGTCGCGAAAAACAGTAGCACGGCAAACACGGGAAGCGTGGTTTTCATGGTTGATTGAGATGGACGCCCGTTCGGTTTGGAAACACAAGGAAATTACCGCCCAAGACCGCAAATGGGCGGGAATCATAAATTCGTATCCGCCATATCCGGGCCAAAAGCCGGAACCATGCAATTGGTGCGGCCGGAGCGCGGAATTAATTCCGCAGAAGCATACACTTTCCACCAGCGTACACGCGCTTTACCATTTCGTCGGAACACAACGCGATTTCGAATTTCAGAACCGCCCATCGAAATGCTTGGAGGTTAATCGACAAATCCATGTTTCTGCGGAATAAATTCCGCGCTCCACCTGCATCGTTCCGATTCAGGGTGAGTTACTTTTTCATCCGGCTTCGCTCGAAGTCAACCGTGCCATCAGCGGGCCCCAATCGTGCGCCGAGGAATTTTTCTGTAGGGATTGCCGAAGCCATTCATACTAATCAGGCATGGACGAAAGCGAACAGGGTTCCCGGTTTCGGGAATGGCACCGGGAGCATCAGGGCATCACCCTGAGAATTGCCCGCGCCACCGCTTCAAACCTGCATGATCAGGAGGATTTGATTCAAGAAATCTCGCTGCAGATCTGGAATTCCATTCCGAATTTCAACGGCAACTGCAAGGCCTCGACCTGGGTTTATCGCGTGGCGCTGAACACGGCCATCAGTTGGGGGCGGAAGGAAAAGAGTCAGCGGGAGAAAAAGGAGGACCTGGCGGTGAACCTCCACTTTCTGAAGGAGACGTCCGAACCCCGAAATGCGAAACTGGAATGGATCTACGACCAGATCCGGCTGTTCGATCCCATCGACCGTTCCCTCATGCTTCTGCATCTCGACGGGCAGAGCTATCAGGAGACAGCCGACATCCTCGGCATCTCGGAGAAGAACGTGGGTGTGAAACTGTCCCGCCTCCGGAAAACACTGACCAAGAAAGCAAACGACGATGATATTTGAAGACCTGGAAATCATCTGGCGCGACAAAGGTTCGCAGCCCACGCACACCATTGACGATGAGGCACTGCGCCGGATCGTGGCGGAAAGTGCGCGCTCCTATCGCAGAAATATTTTCTGGCGGGACCTCTCCGAGATCGGGATGGATGTGTTCGTCGTCGTGGTGCTGGTCGCGGTCGGACTTTGGGCGGAGTGGAGGAGTGGGGGCGGGCATTTCCGGACAATCTCCCCCTTGCTGGTGACCGCGATTGGTTACGCGTTTGTCGCCACGTTCCGGCTCGCAAGCCGCCAGCGGCAGAAGGGGCGGGAGAAGAAGTTCGACGACTCGATCCGGGGGAATCTCGAAAGACTCGTCGCGAACGCGGATTACCAGATTCGGCTGAAGGAGAAATTCTTCTGGTGGTACATGCTGCCAATCGTGCCGGGATTCTTTCTTATCACCAGGAGCTCCACTTCGGACGCTCCTCCGATTGCGCAGGGTGTCTTTTGGGCCATCGTGGCTTTCATCTTCGGGGCCATGTATTGGGGGAACAGCCACGGGCTGCGCACGGACCTCATTCCCCAAAAGAAGGAGTTGGAATCCCTCCTCGCGGGATTGGAGGCCGGCGGGCAGACCGCCGAAATCCGGTCCGGCTCGCCCTCGTCGCCCCCCGTTCCATTGAGCCGAAGAATCATTGGTTTGTCGGTCGCCGCCCTGATCTTCGGAGTGGTCGGGTGGTTACTGTGGGCCAACTACCGGCCCGCCGAGCATCCGGAGGTTCCGAAGTTTGATGACATCAGCGCGTTGGGCGAGAGCGACAAGACGCGGATTGATGCGTGGTTGCGGGAAACCGTTGAGCGCTCCCATTACCCGAGTTTGAGCGTGGCGATCGTGCGGGACGGAAAGACTGTTTACCAACGGGTGTTCGGGTTTGAAAACATCTGGGCGGAAAGAATGGCCACCACGAACACCGCGTATCATGTCGCCTCGGTGACCAAGGTCTTCACGGCCTCGCTGGCGGTGATGTTGCACGAACGGGGCGTGGTGAATCTGGACGAACCGGCGATCAAGTGTCTGCCCGCGGGCGTTGCCATCAGCACGGAACCGGAACTCGGTGCGACGATCACGTTGCGCCAGCTTGCCTCCCACACCTCCGGCTTGCCCCGCGGGGTTCCGGGCGTGGTGCAATCGGTCGAAGGCCGTTATGATCTGGAACCGGAGCGGCTGTACGGTCTCCTGGCCGGGGTGAAGCTGGAATACCTTCCGGGCATGGGGGAGCGCTATTCCAATCTCGGATTCGGCCTGCTGGGGCACGCGCTTGAACGGGCCGCCCAAAAGCCGCTCAATCAACTCCTCCAAGAGCTGCTCTGTGGACCGCTCCAACTGGAACGCACCGCGTATCACGTGGACGAAAATCTTCCGGTGGCCACCGGCTACACGATGACGGTGCAGTTGCCGGAAACGCACTCGTATCGGGAACGGTTGGCCGGTTCGGGCGGGCTCGTCACCTCGGTCGGAGATCTGGCCAAGTTTTTGGCGGCCCAGATGCAGCCGGGAGTTTTCACCAGCAACATGCTCGCGCAGCTTCATACCGCGACGAAGCTGCAGGATGGCTCTCCGGCGACCCGAGCGCTTGGTTGGCGCATCGATTCGACCAATCCGGCCGGTCTCATCCTGAGCAAGAACGGGGGCCGAAAGAATTGCAGTGCGTGGCTCGGTTTTGCACCGGAACACGGAATTGGCGTCGCCGTGATCGCCAACATTGGCGGACCGGATGTCGACCCGATCGGCCAGTGGTTGCTGGAGCGCTCCGTTCCCGGCGGCAGCCGGCCGGCATCGAAGACCGGCTACTCCAAGGTGGCCCCATTCTCCGGAGTCCGGTGGGAAAACGATCGCCCCGTCGTCTTTGTGCAAGACCGTTGGTCTCCGCTCGCTTCGATTGATGGCATCCCGATTGACCGCATCATGGAGTTTGCGCAAAAGGAATTCCGCGGTGCGGCACGCATGCGCTTCGCCGAAGATCTGCCGCAAGTCCTGTCCACCATGGGCCACAACCCAAAATGGGAAGTCACATTGGGCCTGGAGACGAAGGACGGACAGGTCGAGCAAATCAAAGTCAGGATGACGGAAGCAAATCGCAGTCGGGTTCGGGACAAGCGACTTGAATCGCAATGAGATCCACTCCCGGTATCGGACACAAAAAATGAAACACACCCGCATGAAACGAACCAGACAGTTCATAGCGCCAGGAGATAATGTCGATGGGAAGTTGTTGATCACAATCACCGCTGTCTCAGCGCCACTGCCTGACCATTCAAACATGGCAAGCGCATGGCAGCCCACAACCTCCCCATCCCGTTTCGAAAAATAAACCGAAGAGCGAATCTCATGCCGGCATCGCCGCCGTGCTCAATAACCGGTCGCGGACCTCACGTGTTTTTATCAACGACTCACCCGCCGGCAAGTTTTTTTGTCTGGACCATTGCGAGACGCGTGATGGCTTTCTGTCCGGCCTTGGTATCCGGGTATTCGTTTGCAAGTCGTCTTAATAGAATCATGGCCCGCTGCGGTTCATCGATCTGACCGGTGTAGATGTTGCATAGGCGGATGGCGGTCCAGCCCCATTTCTCCGGGTGCATCTCAAGGGCGAGGGCCGCCCGGTATTCCTCGGCGGCCGTCGCGTAGTCCTCAAGGTTCTTGTCGTATATTTCCGCGAGGCGCACCTGCGCCAGCCAGTTGCCTGAATCCTCGGCGAGGATTTCCCGCAGTAACACCATGGCGGGTTTCGTTTTGCCCTTATTGGCAAGGTAATCAGCCTTCTCGTACCGGGCCTGGCGTCGGGAGCGGTCATCGAGATAATCAATCTCCCGACCCAGGCGAAATCGCAACAGGTCACCCCCATCATGGGCCAGCAGGAATCCGAAGCCGGTCATGAAGGCGGCGAACCCGATACCGTTGCCGATCAGGCGGAGATAGTGTTTGGAAACCTTCTTGTTCGCTCGCGTGCCACGGAAGGACTCCTCTTCCTCCAGCAGCTTGTCGAGGTCAAGAGCGCCGGCTGTGGCATCGGCGTTATGTTTGACGGCCTTCTGCATCTTCGTCTCGATTTCAGCCTGCGCCCGTGATTCGGGCTGACCCTCCTCGACAGCGTCCATCATGAGCAGCGTGTAATCGCGGTAGGTGCTGTAACCGAACCACACGCAGCCGGCCAACAGCAAAAGATGGGCAATCCCTTTGAGTGCCTGTTGCATGGGAAAACTATTTAGCCGGGGCCGTGGTAAACCACGCGAACAAATCGCGCATCTGCTTTTCGTTCAACGCGCTGAGTAATCCCTCGGGCATGAGGGACGTCTGGGACGCCGCCAGGTCGCGGATTTCCCGGCGGGGAATGACCTGCTGATTGCCGGTCAGGTCCATCATCGTCACGGCTTGCGGCGAATCGTTGACGAGAAAGCCCGCAAGATTCTGGCCGTCTTTGGTGGACAAGTTGAACGCCGTGAATTCTTCCCGAATCGCCAGGCTGGGATCGACGATTGCCGGAACAATGAAATCGAGGTTATCGCGTTCGTAACCGGTCAAATCCGGACCGATTGATTTGCCGTCCTTGCCGAGCCGATGGCACGTGGCGCACATGAGATTGAACAACTCACGGCCGGCCTTCGCATCGCCCTTGCCGCTGGCGAGAGTGTCGCGCACGCGTTTGATTTCCTCATTCTTCTCCTCATTGCTCAGGCGTAGCCTGCCCCAATATTTGCGAACGAGCGTGTCGCAGTGGTTGCAGTTGAACTTCTGTATCGTCATGAGGTTGCCGATGGAAATCCACTCCTTGTTCACGGTGCCCTGATCCACTGAATCAAGCATGAGTTGCGCCCACTCCAGGCGCCCGGAAAGGGCGTTCACCGCCGCCGCCTTTGAGGATGCGGGCCAGACCGGCATTTCGTCGATGAACAGGCTCGCGATTCGCGTGGTGGTAAAGCGCTGCAACGCGCTGATCAATTCACCCTGACGTTTGGCCGACTTTTCGCTCTTCAACAAGTCCATCAGAACCGGCGCCGCTTCCTTGACCCGTTTCTCGGCCAACAGCCGGATCAACGCACTCTGCTCGCTCGCGCGGGTTTTCGGATTGCGCACCTGTTCCAGCGCCGTCGTGAGCGCGGGGGGATAATTGAGGCGAATAGCGAAACTGATCAGCGTGGAATCGTGCTTACGCTCCCGCCAAAGACGCGCAACATGTTTGCTCAATGCCTCCGGCACGGTGTCCACTGAATTGCCTTGAAGACCAGCCTCCATGCCTTTGATGAGTTCCGTTGTCGCCGTGTCGGTGGGTGCCAAATCGAACAGTTTCGCGGCGGTCGCGAGATTGCCGGCGCGCCGATCAGCGGTGTAGCGCTGTCCCAGTCGAGACACGATAAACTTTTTCACGATGGGCGTTTCCCAGAAAGTGCTGTCTTCGAACATGCGCAGGATTTCCGGCGTATGCGTCGTTGCCTTGTTCTCAAGTGCCCACCAGAGCAGCAGCGGCGTATGAATGTCGCCCACATCCTTTTCATTGCGTAACAACTCGCGCAGAATCGGCAACGACGCCTCGCCGGGCACACGTTTCATCGTACTGGCGATTTGGCTGCGCACCTCGGAAACCTTCTCGCGCAAAGCCAGTTTTGCCATTCCCTGCTGAACCGCCGGCGACATGGACTCAGCGTCCCCTATCAGGCGTATCGTCCAGTAGCGAATCATCTCATCCGAATGCAGCAGTGTCTTTAACGCGAATGCATCGTCGAAGCCACCCGAGGCGTTGACCGCCCAAAATGCTTCGAGCGCGACCTGCGGGTTGTTGCCAAAAACGAGTTTCGTCAGTTCCGGCAATAGTGAAGCGTCCTTGCGGTCGTGAAGAATGCGAATGGCCATCTGGCGGTGCCATTTGTTCGGATGATTGAACAACTGGAGGAGCTGGCTGCTCGTCAGGGTGGCGTAGTCGAAGGGTGCCTGCGGTTTTCCGCCATTGGCGCGGAGCCGATAGATACGACCGGTTTCCTTGCTCCACGTGTCGCGGGGATCGAGATGGCTGAGCCGGCTGTCGCACCAGTCCGCAATGTAAATCGCGCCATCGGGTCCGGCCTTGGTATCCACGGGACGAAACCAGCGATTGGAGGATAACGCCAGGATATCGGTGTCCATTGTTTGAAATGACGAGGTGTCGCGACTGAATCGGCTGGCCTGCACCCGACTGGTCAACGCCATGCCGGCGACAATGCTTCCCTCAAACTTTGGTATCGCGCCGCCTTCGTAGATGATCATGCTCTGCGCGAATCGCGGCTCATAACCCTGGTGCTTCATGTGCTCGAAAAATCCAAACGAATACGGATTCACCAGCGGGCCGTGCTTGCCCCAGTTCTTGGTGTAGGCACCCCCCTGCGCATAATGAACGCCGCGCGTCTTGCCATGATTCGTGCCGGAAAACGTCCGGCCTTTCTTGTCAAATTCCAGCGAAAAAGTGTTGCCTCCACCTTCGGCAAACACCTCAAAGCGATCTGTCTCCGGGTGATATCGCCAGATTGCCTGCCCGAGAAATTTCTTGCCCCGAATATTTGCCGTGCAGGTACTGCCGTGCGCACCGTAAAGCCAGCCGTCCGGCCCCCAGTGCAGGCTGTTCGCACCGGAGTGAGTGTCTTCGAGGCCAAATCCTTCCAGCACGACGCGTGGGGCGGAATCAGGAATATCGTCACGATTGCGGTCGGGATAGAACAGCAGGTAGGGCGGCATCAATACCCATACGCCACCGCGCCCGACAACGACGCTGCGCGTAATATTCAATCCGTCGAGAAACGTCTTGTGTTTGTCAAAGACACCATCGCCATCGGTGTCTTCGTGAATGGTAATTTTGTCCTTACCACGAAAATGATTCGGCGGCGGTGGAGGAACCTTGTCGAAGACGGCGCGCAGATACTTGTCGTATTTGAGAACCTTTAACCCGGCCGGGAAAGGGTATTGGAGGTATTGCACCACCCAGAGCCGGCCCCGTTCGTCGAAATTCATATTCAACGGCTGCGCGACAATGGGTTCGTGCAGGGCAACGTCGAGTTTGAGACCGTCGAGCACGTTGAACTGCACCAGCGATTCAGCCGGGGTCGGCGGCGGCGAGCCATCCGTGAGCGCACCGCGCCCCTTGAAATGCTTCACCATATTGGCAATCGACGGTGTGAATCGTTCGGACTCAGCGGCGTGGTCGGAATAAGGTGCGATTGTCAGGGTCGCGAACAGGAGAATCAGGCAAAGACGTTTCATGAATTCAATGGGCTTACAAATGGTTTAGCCGTTCCATGAAATCGCGGCAAGGAAAGTGTTGCCGAAACGGCGCAAAGGAAGCGTCGGCGCTCCGTCAGGTCTCAACCATGGTGGGGCGACGCTATGCGGAGCCTCAAACTTTGAGTTTTGGAAAGGAAACACGATCAGAAGTCAGGGTCCGAGCCGGACCTGCCAATTGCCTCGGCCTGCCAAGGAGCCTCTCGCCAGGTTATGGGACAAGGAAGAGATCAGAGGCGCGGCGTAGCCTTGCCCCACCATTGAATAGTTCAACTACGCAGTCCGCCAGGTCAATCCTCAGGTGGGGCGACGCTACGCGGAGCCTCTGACTTTACTATCGTGAAGCCCGACCAGGATTAGCCGGAACGATGCAGTTCAAATTGGAAGTAAAAAGCGATATGCCGCGGATTGTGCCGGAGTGGTGGAGTATTGGAGCGGTGGAATACGGACACTGTTTGGCGATCTGAACCAGAGCACTCCAACACTCCATTACTCCCGGTCATTGGCGACGATTCGCTTCGGTTGGC
>CALBIE010000152.1 GCA_937893495.1 uncultured Verrucomicrobiales bacterium
AGCGTCTCCGACGCGTCGCAATCTCACATGCCATTCAGATGAAACGCCGCTGGGTTCATGCCGGGCGCAGCCAATATTGTGATTGCCTCGGGGCGGACGAGCGTCTATCACCTACGCCATCATCTCAAACAGGAATTGCTCATGAAACTTCCCAAAACTTCCCGTCGCCGCTTTTTACAGTCCGGGGGCGTCGGCATGTTGAATCTGGCCGTCCCGGGATTGGTTGTCGGGAAAGACAAGTTCGATGACTCGGGCAAGGCCGTGGCCTCGAAGAAGTGCTGCATCTTCATACTCTTGTGCGGTGGACCCAGCCACATTGACACGTGGGATCTCAAGCCGGACGCGCCGTCCGGGATTCGCGGGCCGTACAAACCAATCCGGAGCAAGGTGCCGGGCATGCAGTTGAGCGAACTCCACCCGATGCTCTCCAAGGTCACCGATCAGTTCTGCCTGATTCGCTCGATGTCGCACCCAGCCCCGATCGCCAATCACTTCGACGCCATGCACAATCTGCTTTCCGGGCAGGTGGTCGAGCGGGTCCAGCAAGGTGTCCCGGATAATCTGCCCTACATTGGATCGGTGGTGGCCAAGAATCTTTCGAGTGCTCGCAACCTGCTGACGAACGCGTGGCTCATCAAGTGCGTAGGGCCGCCGGTTTTCTGCGCCCCGAACATCAGCTCGGGAGGTTATCTGGGATCGGCCTACGCGCCGGTATTTATTGGTTCCGCCGACAACCACCCGGCGAAGCCCGATTTCAAGCTGCCGGAGATTTACGACATGGCTGATCCCGCCCGTTTGAAGGATCGGCGCAAACTGCTCGATTCCCTCGAATCAGACCGCCTCGCGGGCGACGCGGGCGGCAAGGACTGGGGTGAACTCCGCGAACTGGCCTACGACGCGATGACGCGGACGGAAGGGCGGCAGGCCTTTGACATGAAACAAGAGCCATTGTCCGTGCGCGAACGCTATGGCATGCACCCGCTGGGCCAGAACCTGCTCCTCGCCCGGCGGATGGTGGAAGCCGGCGTACGCTTTGTGACTGTGAATGGCTGGGTTGGCCCCGCGCCCGCGGCCGGCGGCGGACCGCCCAGTTCCAGTTGGGACATGCATGGCGGCAACATGGGCATGGGCAACGCGTTCGGCTCCGGGTCCTACGGCATGAACTTTTGCCTTCCTCGTCTGGACCAAGCCCTCTCTGCGCTGCTGACCGATCTCAAGGATCGCGGCATGCTCGACGATACCATGGTCGTCGCGATGGGCGAGTTCGGCCGCACGCCCAAGATCATCAACACCGGGCCGCCCGGCCGGCAACATTGGCCAAAGTGCTTCTCCGCCATCGTGGCCGGCTGCGGAATTCGCGGTGGTGCCGTTTATGGCGAGTCGGACAAGACCGCTTCCGCACCGACGAGCAATCCGGTGACACCGCAGGATCTCAACGCCACCATTCTCCACGCCCTGGGTGTGCCGCTGCAAGCCCCCGTCAGAAACGCCGGCATCATCCGCCCGCCATTCTCCTCCGGCAAACCCGTCATGGGGCTGTTCGGGTAATCCGGCTGCGCAGGCCCACGCGAGGCTTTGAAGTTTGGCAGCGCCGGATTGCCAAACCAGGTGTTTCCGACTCGCGCTGCTCCCGTGAGGCCCGATTTGCACGATCCTTCACCGAACCGTGTCGGTGAACGAGTAGGGATTGTCAATTGTCGAGATTGGCACGTTTCTCGTTTTTCATCAATCAAAAGCAATTACAAACATCAAGAATCCAGTGATGATCAATTTTCTTGTCAAATACTTTAACATCCCACGGAAGCCTCCACGCTGGAACACTTGTTCTAAACTCGCTGGCAACATTTGAAATTATTACTACTTTCTTTAGTTTCGCAACAGCACGCAAATCTTTTGCCACTAACTTGATAATTGTCTCTCCAGCCCTTTCATCATTAAACCAACGCATATCCAAAATGAGACCGTTAACGCATGGTGACTGTTGGCCGGGCATTTGGCGCTGTCGGCGCGGGTTGGCCCGATTGGGAAAGCGGCGGTAAAAGCGCGCGCACTCCAGACGCTTCGCGCGGTTCAAGGGCGGTGGATTATCGCGCCAGCGTCTGGAGTGCGGTGTCTTCAGCACCGCTTTTTCGAGGACTGACGCGCATCAACTCCCCAGAAACCGGAGCGCCAACGTAAGGAGGCGGTAAGTGCAGGGCACGGATTTGCGATGGGCGTTGGGTTTCCCATTTGACAGCATTCGGATTTTACGACGTTTCAAGGAAAGTGGCGGAGCACCGTGCGCGCGAGCGTCCTGGAGTGCGCGCGCTGCTGCGCCGCTTTCGGGCGGAAGGAAGAGATGCAAACATCTGGTGGTTGTGGAGCGTAAACACGGCGCACAGGTTTTCGCGAGAGGCAGCACTTTATTCAAAAACTCAATCGTTGGGAGCCGAGGTAACGAGGCTCAGACTCCTTCGGAAAAACGAAGGCGAGCAGAGCCGGCCAACGAACGGGTCGGCGAATGTTGGGTGGTCTTCAACCCGCCGGTTCCGGGAATCTCTGGTTCGCCGAACACATCCGGGCTCTAATTGCGTTCCCCGAATCAGCGCCCTCAGGGAGGCCGCGACCGGCAGGTCAGAGACCTGCCCCACGCCTCGAAGCTCCGCCATCGAAGGACGCAAGTTCGACGGCACCATACCGCACTTTTTGGGTACTCAGATTCACCTCACGTCGGCTGCCACAGTTTTGCAGTTGGCTCTCCCTCCGGAATCCGCCGTCTTCTCTTCCGACTTGCGGGCAACAGAATGCGCAAAGGCCTCAGTGCTCGTTGCCCCGAAAGATCCACATGGGCTCGGTGTCGCCGGCGCGTTCGAAGCCGAGCTTGCAATAGAATCCAACCGCCTCACCCGCCCCCAGGAGGACCTGCTGATGAAAATCCGCGTAACGCGTCATCAGTTGCCGAATGATAGCGGCGCCGATGCCGCGCCCCTGATATTCCGGGAGGACAAGCAGGTGCGAATAATAAGCGACGAGTTGGCCATCGCTCAGAGTATTGCCCAATCCCACGAGTTTACTGCCGTCCCAGGCCGAGACCAACGCATGCGAGGTGGTCAAATGATGCATCAATTTGTCCGGCTTGCCGGCCGAGGACCATTTGTTGGCAGTGTACAATTCAAGCACCTGATCGCGCGGCAGTTTCCGGGTCTCAAGTAATTGAATATTCTGCATCACGATTGCGGCCGGGCACCGGGCGGCGGTTCAGGCGATAATCTGATGAATCGGTTTGCCGCAGGAAATCGGCAGCGGACGATTCGCGACATCACGCCCTTCGGTTCCCGGATCAATTCCGACGAGATAATACATCGTGGCGGCGATATCATCCGGACGCGTGGAGTGTGGCGGTTATTTCCGGTTGTTCAACACCCGGTATTTCAGCGACAGGCGACGGGGCGCATTCGAGTGAAGCCCCGGAGCGTTGTGTTGACGCCGCAGAAGCGTCCGCCTGCAATCACACCCACCGAATTCCGGACCATTTATCCGCTGCAACGTCTCTGCGGACTGAAGTCCGCGCGCCCACGGCCGGACTCCATCCGAATGCGCCTCGGGCGACGAGGCAGACTACAGCCGGTTTGAGAACCACTTCGAGTCGGTTTACTTTTCTTTCGGTTTTTCCTGCCCCTTCGGAACCTGCCGTAAGCCGTCTCCAGCAAATATTTCCTGCAATGCCTTCAATGGCTTGAACGGCAGCAGAAACACTTTTGCAATGAACAACGGTTCGCGTTTCGGTTGCGCCAGCGTGCCGGAGACTTTGTATTCGAAGGCCTTGGTAATGGGTAAGGTCAGCAGGTCAAACAACTGTCCGACGAGAAACTTGTTCTTGAACAGCTTCGCCTCGACGCGGGCGTTGATGTTGGCATCAAAATCAACCGTGCCGTTGTAGTACAGGCGCGCCGGCGGCGAGTGGATCATCATGTCTCTCGTATAAATGACACTGTTGGTGATGATGTAGGTGCTGGTCGCCTCCACGGCTTTGCTGTTTCCGAGCCCCGATTCCAGCGTATTGAGGATTGGCGAGAACAGGCCGAAGACGGGAATATCCCACAGCAGGCCATTCGTCATCCGCGCGTGACCGTGTCCCTGCCAACTGTTCCAGAATTCCGTATTGCCATGCGTGACGTTCAGGAGCCCGGACAGTTCACCCTCCAGATGATTTTTCGGATTCGAAACATCGGCAATCAACCCCCGCAAGCCAATGTTGGTGAACCAGAGCTGATAGAAGAAATCATTTCCCTTCGGCGGCGAAAAATCAAAATGCAACGCGCCGTTGACACTACCGCCATAGGCCGAGGCGACGAGGTTGGTCATCAACAGATGATTCGTCGTCCAGTGCATGTCGGTCTTGAGATGGGGCAGATTGAACTTGAACCAACTGAAGGCCCCGCCCTCCACCTGAAAATGCAGATCGGTCGTCTTTTCCGCCCGGCGACCCGTGTCCACCGATCCATGCAGCAGGATTTTCGGCGGAATTGAAAACCGGTAAGGCGCAACCGAACGCGCGGTCTTCGGCCCGATGATTCGACAAATCGCCATGTGGTCGATGGTGCTCACCAGGTTGGTCAGCCAGACGCGATCGATGGCCGTGTCAATGAACACGCCCGGCGTGGTCAACGTGCCCTCCGCGCGTTTCACGAAAACATCGGAGACGCGAATGCCATTGTTAGTGACTTCGACGAAGCCGGATACCCGTTCGAACTGTTCCCCCCGGAAGGTGAAGTTAGTCAGGTTGAGTCGCGCGCGCACGCCGGTCTTTGACACATCACCCCAGTGTCCCCATAACTCGCCGGCCAGCAGCGGCATCTCGGTGCCAAATCCAAATTCCTTCAACGCCTTGCGTTCGGGTTCCCCCTGCAGCAGTGGAATCGCCAATCGCGGGTCTGCCAGACTGCGGACGCCAAATTGATAATCGCGACTGTTGAGTCCGGATTTGTAGCTCAGCCGGACAATCCCCTCCGGGCGCTCGACCTCCAGATTCGGGAGGTGGAGAAGCTGATTGGTGATCGTCAGGTCTGTTTCCGCCGCGTTGTATTGCACTCCGCGATAACTCCCCTTGCGCGCCGTGATTCGCGCCGCCAGCTCCAACGACGGTTCGATATCGGTCTTCCACTTCACCGCACGATTCGTCCACGCGGGAAACCGCAATTGGCCCCGTGTCTCGATGACAGGCGGCGACTCAAACTGATACTGCGAGAGGTAACGCACGTTGCGCGGCCCCAGCAGATGGGCGATCTGATGCGGCGAAAAGGACGAACTGCTTTGCCATGAGAAGACCCGGTTGGTTGCATCGAGTTCTCCGTGAAGCGCAAGCTGACCGTCGGGAAAGCGCGCCGTCAATGACTCCAACCGCAGTCGCGGATTGTCCCACGTGAGCGCCACATCCAGATCGTTCAGGTGCGACTGGTCATCGCGCACCTGCTCGGCGTGCAACTGAAAGTTGCCCCTCCAGGGAAGGAGATGTCGCCATATGGTTCCCGCCCATTCCGCCGGCCCTACGACTGCCGTTTTGTTGGTCGTCAGCGTCGCTTCAAATGAAGCATGATCGGCTCGCGCCCATTTCGAGTCAAACCCCGTGACACGGCCTTTCAGCCGGGCGTTTTCGATTCGGCGTTCATTGATGAATCCTTCCAGGGCCGCGGAGATCTGCAGGTTTTCTGAACGGACGTCGGCCGTGCTCAGCCGGGTGAATTCCACCGCCACGTCGCCATGGAGATGGTTCGTGTTCAGCAGGTCACAACTGGCGTTGCCCTGGATCCGGAGATGCTCTGCTTCACCCCACCCAAAGGACGGATTTCGCAGGCCAAGATTCCAGAGGGCGTTCCAATCACCCCCGGGATTCAGGGTGGCAAAGGTGAAAAAAGTTGCCTGACGGGCCTGGTGCTTTTCGGTCTGAAGATTGGCGGCCTGAATCGTAAAACTGGCCTTGGCAGGGGCGTTCGTCTCGGCGGAGCGGGTCACCGTGCCCGTGAGACTGAACTCCCCGCAACGGCCATACGGCGATGCCAGCGCGCGGGCCGTTCCCGTCAGGCGCGCTTCGAGTTCTCCCCGTTCCCGGGCATCGGCGTTGAGTGTCAAGGTGATTTGGGGTGGCGCTGCAAATCGAAGTTTTTCGAGCTGCTGGAGTCCCAGGTAAATCTGTCGCTCCCACTTCTCCACCCGATTACGCTTTTCACCTCCCGGCTCCTTCTTGTCTTTGCGGGCCGAAGGTGCGCTTTGCAACCGGGTGAGCGAAGCGTTGGTAATAATCCCCGAGGCCTCAATCTGTATCCCCTGAACATTGGCGTGAAAGCGCGACAGCTCCCACTGGTCATCCGGCAGAAAGCGAATACGGGTGCCCATCTCCCGGACGTCCAGCACGCGGGGTTCTCCATTGGTGGAAGTGACCCGCCAATGCCCCGATCCCTGGAACAACTCGATGGACTTGATCTTGAACTCAAACTTCCGCAAGGCATCGAGATCAAGGTCCACATCGGCCGACTGTATGGTGATCGTCGGACCGATCTTGCCCGGTGCGGGCGCGATGCTCAGGTCTTCGGTGACAATTCCCTGGAACCACTTCCAGTACATCCGCTGGAACTTCACATCGAGGCCGCGGCTCTTGAGTTCCTGCTGGACCATCGGCTTGAGAAAGTCAGGCAGGCTGACCTGATTAAACCAGATGAATACGATGAGCAGAGCCAGCAAGCCGGCCAGAAAAAGTATGCGGCAACTGCGAAGAGCCCAGCGGCAGCACAACCAGAAGCGCTTCCATTTGGGCGGAGATTTCATGGCTCGCGCACGCGGAAGAATGGCTCGATGAACTCAAGATACAGTCGAGGCGAAAACTCGAAAATAATCGGCTGCTGATCGACTGGACTGAGGTAGGCGGCATACGGCTTGCGGTCAGGCACGTGTCGTCCTAAAAGAAGAATCAACGTCCGGGGAGTCGGTCCGCTCAATTCAATCGAAATCTTTCGCGTCTTGCTGTTGATGCCGTATAGCCGGAGGCGATCAGCACCGCGATCCACCCACGCATCGGCCTGGAGCAACCCGAGACGCACAATCCCTTCCTCGATGGCGGAAGACTCCAGTTGCGGCAGCTTGACGATATTCGTTTCCCCGATCTCCAGCCAGGTTCCCATCGGTTCTCGCGTCAGTTGACGGACCTTTCCGCCCTCGTAAATCGTAACGCCCCGGACCTGGTTGGTTTGAAAACTCCAGACGATGCGATTCTGAATCTGATAAAGAGACTCGGGCAGACGCTCCAAACCCGGGCGGGGAACAACATAGACGGCGTTCTCATCATGTCGCCGGGCAAAGGTGCGATCCACTCGATTCGACCCAAAATCCACCTGGGCAACCAGATGATTCGTCACCGCGCCGCTGGCATTCGTCAGGGACTGGATGAGTCGATACGTTCGCTGGGGCTTCTCCAGACCGTACTCGGCAAAATCCGTGACCACTTCCTTGGCCAGTTCCACCGCTTCAAGCGCGGCCAGATTATCAATAAAATGCAACATCAACGCCGAATCAATCAGGGTGCGTTGCGGATTGTCCGCGTACCACAATAGATTCGTGTTCTGCACCAGGGCGAAATTCTCTGAGCCGCGAATCTCGATACGATTAACGCGCCCTTCGGTTTCGTTGTCCAACAACCGATGGTCGCAGTATTCCCAATAGTTCGCCTTCAAGTAGGGCAGCAACTCGGCGGCAGCCAGAACCACGCTGTTTTCCGCCGGCAACCGGGCGTAAACCAGGTCCTGCCGGTTCGAAGGCGTGGAGCCAAACTGCACGGTGAGGAGCTGATTGGTTCCATCGGCAAACGAAAGTTCCACATCGGGTTTATCCAGTCCGTAGAGCGCAAGATTCGCCGCAGGTTCGTCCGTCACGAAACTGTAAATCGGCCAGCGCTGCCATTGCTGCAGGAGCTGTTCAATGCGCGGACCATTGCCACGCTTGGGTGGGGGCGGTTGCACAATCCGCCAGACCGGCCGATTGGTTTCACGCTCCATTTGCAGCAGCCGAGTCTGGTGCCGAATGCGGACGCGATCAAAACTCAGAGCCGCCAGATCCATCAAATTACGATCGCGCCAGAGATTACGATCGAAGGGCAGCAAGGCAAAAACCTCAGCCGACACAGCCGCGATAAAATCTTGACCTTCAGCGAGAACGTAAAGCTGGTTGTTGATCGGCGCGCGCGCGCCGATCTGTACCTTGAACACTTGATCACCTTGAGAAATGGTGAGTTTCCCCTGCGGCTGTTCGAGTCCGTAGTCGGCAAGATTTTCAATCTTCTCGAGAGGAATCGTAGCACTCACGTTGAGGGTCAGGCACTCAGCCAACAGGGATTGAATGGCGATGATATTGGCGCGGCCGGCAACGGGCCCTTTCAATACCCAATCGTCCTGCGTTCGTTCAGCGACCACGGATTTGCCTTGAGTCTGGAACTCCAGGCCGGTCACCGCCGACGGATTCAGTCCGGGTAAGAGCAACCCGCGTTCATTTCCATCCCCCGACCCGACCGGCTCGGTCCACTCAAACGCGACGATATACGCGAAAAGCGCGACAGCGATCAGGGCCAGTATCTTGGGTTGCGCGGAATTCACGGCGTCAAATCTGTCGCTTGAACCATACCATCCAACCGAATGCCAGCAATCCACCCGGAAAGAGCACGAGGAACATCCAGCGTGCGGTTTGCATCTGGCGATTGGTCATCACAAAACGATATTCGCGAATCGGGCGCGGAGCAACGCCCAGCAACTGCGATTGATCGAGCAGCCAACTGATCGCGTTCCATCCAAAATCGCGATTGCCGGCAATTTCGAGCATCTGATTGTCGAGCAGATACGAATCACCCGAGACGACAATCCGCGTGGAACCTTGTCGCACGCCCTTGACGCTGCCCTTTTCCACCACCGCCATCAGCGGGAGGCTCCCTCGCGAATCGCGCAGCGGATTGGGCCGTTTGCCATTACGGTAATCGACTATCCCGATGGCGTTTGCAGAACTGAAAACCAGCTCCGTTACCTCCGGGGCTCCGGAGGAGGTCTTTTTTTCCACCGCGCGAACTACTCGCGGATAGGCAATTGCCAGCGGGAGATTCGCCTGAACGAGCGGGCGTACGATTTCGTGCCCGCCATAAGTACCCGTGATCACCACATTGTCCGAACTTGAATTGGCGCGATCAACTACCAGATTATCATCAACCACGACACCCCATTTATGAAGCAGGCGTTCGAGGCCGGTGCGACTGCCATGCCTGAAGAGAAGAAACATTCGCCCGCCCCGCTGAAGATAACGATCGAGAATATTCAACGAGTCGGACGTCAGTTCGTACTCCGGTCCGGCAACGATAACCAGATCGCAATCCTCCGGAATGTCTTCAACCTTACTCAGGCTCATGACGGCCACATCCGCGTTGTGATTCTGGATCAGCATGGCCAGTTTATGATAGCCAACGTCAGCCGAAGCATCGCTCGGAGAGTGTTCTTTGTGGCCTTCGGTGAAATAGATCTTTTGCCGCTTCTCGGTGGTGACGGAAAGTATCGCCGTGGTGAAAAACGCCTCGCCGTTGAAATTCTTCCGCTGAACGGTCGTGCTTCGACCGGTAATTAAAGGATCGATGTCGTATTCGGAAAGATCGCCACTGCGCACGATTCGAGCCCGCTTCTGGCTTTCAAATATCACGACGTCCCGGGCCGAAGCATCGAGCTGGAATTGCGATTTGATCTGCTCGGCTTTGGCCGGTTCACGGACATAATCGATCAATTCGAGTTTCAGGTGGCGGTTTTTTTTCTGATACTGCGAAAGCACCGCCTCGATGTGAGTGTAGAGCGGTTCCTCGGGATCGAAGAAAACGATCATCCGAACGTTGTTGGTGACCGTTCCAATGATTTGCAGCGTCACCGGCGACAGCGGATAAAAACGGTCCGGCGACAACGTGATTGTGCGAACGTGACGGCTGGCCAGAAAATTCAACATCAACACAATCGCCAGCGCCGACAACAACCCCAGACCCAGGTTGAACCGAATGCTGAAATGGCCCGGTCCGGTTTTGCGGCTTTCGGTTTTCGAATCGTGTCCCATCTTATTTCCACCTCCGGCTTTCGACTGCGGTATGAGTCAGGAACAGAAAGAACAGTGTCATCGTCACGTAATAGACGACTTGCTGGCTGGAGATGATTCCCCGCGTGAAATCGCGCATGTGTTCAATCATCGAGACGTGACTGAAAAAGCCGGTTTGCCAGCCGGGCGAAGGGGCAACGATTTGGGAAAGGAAGCTCAGCAGGAACAAACCCAACCCAAGGACAAAGGTGTTCATCGCCGCGATTATCTGGCTGCGAGTGACAGAAGATGCGAAACACCCGATTGCCACGTAAAGGCTCCCAAAAAGAAGCAGCCCGATCATCGTCCCTGCCAACGCGCCCGTATCCACTTCCGTGAGATTGACCGATAGCCGGCTCAACACCAGCGGGTAAAACACCAGTGGTGCCCAGGCCAGCATGAAAAAGATCAACGCGCCGGTGTATTTCGCCAGCACCACCTGCCAGTCGCCGACCGGAGTTGTCATCAGCGTCTCATAGGTGCCGGAGAATTTCTCCTGCGCAAACGTCCGCATCGTGACGACCGGCGGGGCCAGCAGCAGAATGAGCCAGAATAAGCCGTTGTTGTAAAAGGCCTCCGTGATGGGCACGTCGAATGGCTTGCCTGAAAGTGCCTGCAACAGAATCACAAAACTCAATCCGAGCAGGAATTGGACAGCGGCGATGATCAAGTAGCCCGTCAGGGAAACGAAATACGAACCCAACTCGCGACGGACCAGTGTGAGATAAGGGCGCATCAGAATTCCTCCTCTGGTTCCCCACGCGTCACATGCACGAAAATATCCTCCAGGGAATGTCGGGTGCGAGTCAGTTCACGCAACGTCCAATCGTTCTCCCGCGCGAGTTGGTAAACCGTCACCCGTAAATCGACACCCTCGCGCGCCGTCAGGCTGCACCGCTGAAAATCCCCATCCACCGGCTGAATATCGAACTGTTCAACCCCTTCCGCCTGTTCCCAATGGCGACGCAGTTCCGCTGCGGGCGCGGCGATTTCAGCCACGACCTGCCGCTCGGAACTCATCCGATGATGCAGGTTGTCCACGGTGTCCGCGGCGATGATTCGTCCCAGATGAATGATGACGACCTTGTCACAAGTCACTTCGACTTCGGAAAGAATGTGCGTGGACAACAGCACCGTATGTGTCTTGCCCAGATCCTTGATCAGTTGCCGGACCGAACGAATCTGGTGGGGATCCAGACCGATGGTCGGTTCGTCGAGAATGAGCAATTCCGGATCATTGACCAGGGCATCCGCCAGCCCGACACGCTGTCGATAGCCTTTGGAAAGTTGACCAATCAGTTTCCGGGAAACATCCTTGAGGCCGCAAACTTCAGTGACGTAATCCACTCTTTCGCGGCTGCGCTTCACGGCCATTCCCTTTAGTCGGGCTCGAAATTTCAAATACTCGCGCACCCGCATGTCGATCGGCAGCGGATTATTTTCGGGCATGTACCCAATCTTCCTCCGCACCTCGTCCGGTTGGGTATAAACATCCTGCCCTCCGATCAGAATCGAACCCGAATCCGCGGGCATGTAACAGGAGAGCATCCGCATCGTGGTCGTCTTGCCAGCCCCGTTTGGACCCAGAAAACCGACGACTTCGCCGCGTTTGACTGAAAACGTCAAATCATCGACCGCCGTGCGTCGCTTGAAACGCTTGGTGAGGTTCTTCACCTCGATCATCGGTTGTGATGTTGACGGTCCGTTATCGCTCATGCCAATGGCAACTCCCGCGATTGGGCGGGCCGGGGATAATCGGGGATGACACGTTGAACCGCGAGCATATTTACCCGAATTCCGAAATAGGATGAGGAGCGCGGTCGCCTCGGGCGCAGTTTTCCGCGCCCTCGCGGAAAACCCGGTCGCACCGAAACGATTCGGGCGTTCGTGTCAGTCCTACGCGTAAAAGGCTGGCCGCGAGGCGCGACCAGCAACACCCGAGGCGGGTGTGCTCCCCAACTTCGGATTCCGGGATTGATCGGCATTAACTTGGCAGAACTTTAAAGAAAACGGTCGAAACCAGCCAATTTCTACTTCCGCAATGTCAACGTGCCCACCGCCTCACGGAACCCGTAATACACTCCCCGACGGACTTGCGTGAGCATATCGATGCGTATCCGGTCACCTTTGTTCTTCTCATGCAGCGCTTTGGCCAATTCGACGAGGTTGGGCGGCAGTTGACCATCCACCGCCTGAATGATGGTGTACTTCTTCAATCCCGCCTGATCGCCCGGGCCATCCGGCTCGACATCCACCACGACGAATCCGCCATAGAACCGAAACCCGAGTTGCTCCGCCAGGGCCAGCGTCAGTTCCTGCACGGACAGGCCAGTCTTGGATTGAATCAACCGCTCGTTGAAGAATTCCTTTTCCGGAATCAGATTGACACTGACGTTCCTGCGCTTCGGACCGCTCATCACCTCCAGCCGCACGGGCCGATTCGTTCCGTTGGCAAGTAACTCCTTGGAGAAATCCATGAAACTGGCCGGCGTGCGATCATTGATCTTCTTGATCAAATCGCCGGCTTTCAATCCCGCGAGATCCGCCGGACTGTGGCTCTGTACCGAATTGACGAAGAGCGCTTTTTCCCCGGGCCGAATCCGGGCACCAAACCAAATCGCCTGAAACTGTTCCGGAGACAGGAATTTCCCCAACGCCTCCGTGACCCGCTTGATCGGGATGGCAAATCCGATCCCCTGCCCTTCACGATACACAGCCACGCTGAGTCCGATGAGTTCGCCCTTGAGATTGATGAGCGGCCCACCGCTGTTGCCCGGATTAATGGCCGCATCCGTTTGCAACCAGTCCGCCACGTTGAGCGGTTCGTCTTCGCGCGGTTGGCGGCGGCTCTTGGAACTGAGAATCCCCTTACTCACCGATCCGCCCAGACCGAACGGATTGCCGAGCGCGATGACTGTTTCGCCGAGCATCAAGTCATCGTCGTTCGCAAACGGGATGGCATGAAACTTCTCGCCATCGGGCGCCTTTATTTTCAGAAGCGAAACGTCGCTCGTCTCATCTCCCGCAACGCGCACCGCCTCCAACTTGCGCCCGTCCATCAGGTTGACCCAGATTCGCGTCGCCCGGCGCACCACGTGCTCGTTCGTCAGCACATAGCCCTCATCGTCGAAAATGACTCCTGACCCAAGGCTGTACGTCGTGCTTTGCGGTCGGCGCCGGTAATACGGCCCCCAGAAATCGCGCAGCAAATTTTCAAACGGGTCCCGCACTTCAACGATCGTCTCCGTCCCGATGTTGACGACCGCCGGCATCACCCTTTCGATCGCCCTGACGGTTTCATTTTTACGAATGTCCTCGGCCGCCGCCGCTGACCACGTCAGAAGCACCGCCGTCAGCGCGAGGCAAACCGCCCACCGCTCTCTCTTGTTTTCGTTCATAAGCGCCATGATTTATTGGACTGCAAAAGCCCGTTCTCGTTCAGTCTGAATGCGTTTCGTTCCGGACGATTCCGTTTCTCTCATACCAATTCACCGTGGTG
>CALBIE010000153.1 GCA_937893495.1 uncultured Verrucomicrobiales bacterium
CATTCTGATGGCTTCCTACGCCACTTTATGAAACTCTCACTTGGACACCGATGTTTACGACTACAGGATCTGTAGCCCCGACCTTGTCTTGTGTTATCATACATTTACCACTTCGAGCGCTGGAACTGGCCCTATTTATATTTTGCTCTTTTCAGAACCACCGATTTCCATCGGTGCGAAGCCCCCCAGGGCTTGCGCTTTGGTGTTCCTCTCTGAAAGAGGTGTTGGAAACCCAACTGTCCCAGTAGAAGTAAATATTGTTGCAAAGTCAAGGTTTCTTTTGAATATCGTTTTCTGGAGAGTGAATCGGCCCAATATTTAAAGAATTCGGTTCCAACGTTATTCTTTTAACTTCCCGCGTACCGTAGTCGAAAAACTCTTCATCGCTTGGCTTGCCGCCCTAACACCGATTGTGATCCGCGTGCGCCGTCTTCCCCATATAGTCGGTGTTCTGTAACCTTGTCACTTGCGCCGCAGCTTCTGAAATTCCTGATAACCTTCCCAGGCGATGCGTTGGAGGTCGGCGCAATCTTTCTCCGAGAATTTCTGCGTGATGGGTTGCCCGTCCCGATCCTTGGTTTTGTCATCTTCGAAGAAACGGATATCGGTGATGGAATCAATGGGGAGACCCTCGGGACTCTTATCGAAGATTGCGGCGTAGAGCGTGCAGGCCGTCAGGTAGGCCAGCGTCTTGTTCAAATGGGCATCGTTGATGAAGCGCAGCGTGAAGTCGGGACGCTGGGTCTGACAGCGGTGGGCGACAAGCGCCATCGGGGCGGCGGCCGCACCAATGCTGTCGGCCAGCTTTGCAACGGACCGGCTCTTCTCCAGGATCGGAGCCTTGTCGGGTGCGGATGTAAGCGGCTTCTCGTTCTGCGTGGTCGGCGTAGTCACATAGAGAATGACGCGCGCTCCCTGAGCCTTGGCGAGTTCGGCATATTTGGGGGCGTACTGCATGTAGCTTGATTCATCGCCCTTCAAGTCGTCGCGGTAGGATTGCAGGATGATAAGATCCCACTTGCTGCGGTTGGTTTCGAATTCTGTGAGTAGCTTCTTCTGTTTCGCGCGAGCGCCCTTGGCGTATCGGTCTTTGGGATCCTTCGCCGCCTTTTCCAGCGCCGCCACGGTTGTCGAAATCTCCGCGCGAGTGGCGGCGGGCTGATTCGCGATGTGTTGTGTGCCGAAGCGCCAATGGTCGGCCAGTGTTCGTCCACCGTAAATGACTGAGGTGGGATTGAACGTCAGTCCGGGATTGCCGGCCTCGGCCATGGCCTTCACGACCTGTACGAGATTGTGGCGGGCGGTGTAGCTGTTGCCGATAAACAGGACGTTGAGGGTCCGTTTGCTGCGGGACTGGGCCATTGTGTCCGCGCCGAGGGCGGCGAGCAGAGTCAGTAAGATGATAATTCTCTTCATTGCGATCTGTTTCCGGGATTCGATTCGATGAACGGGGACTCTAGCTATTGAGAAGGCCGTCGTCACGCATCGGATGACGTTTGTAATCGCCGCATCCGCCTCGTTAACTCGAAGGCCAAATTCTGGACGGATTTCCACGAAGGCGGGTCGTTACATCACGGCATTGAGGATTCGGCGCATCGGGTTGCCCTCGTAGCGCAGGCGTCTCGCCTGCACAACCGCGCCGATTGCCAACCCTCGTCTCCGAAAAACTGCTTCCGTCTCGGTTTGGCGAACGCAAGGTGCAGGCTGGAAGCCCGCGCTACGGGATGCCGGCGACAGGGGGCGAAATGCGCCTTCTGGGAATACTTGTCATTCTGTGGGCTTGCCGGATGACTTCCATTCCATTATCGATTCCCGCTCTATTTAACCAGTTATGACAGACAAAGCTCCCTGGATTACCTATCGCCCCGAACTCAAAGTAACTGATTGTACGATTCGCGACGGTGGACTCATTAATGATTCTCAATTCACCGACGAGCAGGTCGGTGCGGTTTACCGTGCCTGCATCGACGCCGGAATCGACTACATGGAGATCGGTTACAAGAATTCCCACAAACAGTTTCCCAAGGATAAATACGGTCCCTGGCGACACTGTGATGAGGAGGATCTGCGCCGCGTGGTTGGCGATCATACGGCTGAGGCAACCGGCCTGAAACTTTGCGCTATGGCCGATGCGGGCGGCAAGAGTGATTGGAAGAGCCAGATTGGCCCGGCTAAGGACAGCGTTCTCGATATGATTCGCGTCGCCTGCTATGTCCACCAGATCTCCGAAGCCGCCGAGATGGTGCAACACTGCCATGACCTTGGCTATGAAACGACTATTAACATCATGGCGATCTCGGTCGTCAGCGAGGCCGAGATCGATCAGGCACTTGAAATCGTCGCCAGGACGCCGGCAAAGGCCGTCGTTGTGGTGGACAGTTTCGGAAACCTTTACCGCGAACAGATCGATCATCTGGTCAGAAAATACACCGCGGCGGTTGAGGGCACGGGGATGGATGTTGGCATGCACGCCCACAACAACCTGCAACTCGCCTTCGCCAACACCGTCGAGGCCATCATTCTCGGCAGCAACCGGGTGGATGCTACGATGCTCGGGCTTGGACGCGGGGCTGGCAATTGTCCGATGGAAATCCTGCTCGGGTTTCTGCGTAACCCGAAATTCAAATTGCGCCCGGTGATCGATGTCATCCAGAACACAATCCTGCCGATCAAGAAGGACTTCGATTGGGGTCCGTCGATTCCCTACAATATCACCGGGCAGATGAATCGTCATCCGCGTGCCGCAATGGCATTCCGCGAGGGTGATACGCCCGATGATTACCTGACGTTCTACGACCAGACGATGGCCGATATTTAGCCGGGACCATGCAGTTGAGATTTGCCAGCCAATGCGAGTCGTCGCCAATGACTGGGAGTCATGGAGTGTTGGAGTGCTGCCGTTTAACTCACCGATCAGTGTCCGTATGCCATTGCTCCAATACTCCACCACTCCCGCTCCATCCGCGGTAAATCGCTCTTTGCTCCCAATTCGAACTGCATAGGTCCGGTTTAGGGGGGCGGCCAGACGACCAATCCCGCCATCGGTCGATTGATCTGGAATCATTCGGCAATTCCAACGTTGGGCGGGCACTCAAAAAGAGTGCCGGTAATGGCTTCGAGATTGGCCGCCAGCGAATTGTCAGGCATGGTTCCGAGCACAAGCGTGAGAACTGAAGCCGACAAACCAAAAATCCTGGGACTGATCCGGGAGTTGGGCAGACTCGCCACAGGGGCGGGCAATGTCTATCTGGTCGGTGGCAGTTCCATCGTGCTGTTGGATGGTGGCCGTGATTCCACGATTGATGTGGATCTGAAGCTGGATCCCGAACCGCCCGGGATTTTCGAAGCCATCGCCACGCTGAAAAATTCGCTCGATCTGAATATTGAACTGTCCGCTCCGGATCAATTCATTCCCCCGCTTCCAGGGTGGCGCGAGCGAAGTCGGCTCATTGAGACGGTTGGCAGCGTCGGGTTCTTTCATTACGACTTTTACAGTCAGGCTCTGGCCAAACTCGAACGAAGTCACGATCGGGATCTGAGAGACGTCCAGCACCTGATCGAAAGCGGGTTGATTGACCGGACCCGATTGCTGAATTACTTTTCGGCGATTGAAGGCGATCTCATTCGATTTCCCGCCATCAACGCCGATCAATTCAAACGCTCCGTTGATGTGACATGCCGGCAGCCATAAAAATTCCCGTGGAGACGTTTGCGATGCTGGCCGGATTGCCGGGGGAGGAGTTGATCGTCCCGGGCCTGCGCGATTTGGAAGCCGGTCATTTATCAACCCCCGAAGCCCTGCTGTTGCTGATGGCGCGAACCCGCCTCGTTCGGGCCGGGTTTACTTTTTTGAGCACCGTTGATCCTTTCGCCTTGTCGCCGGAATCGTTGCTTTATCAAGCCCTCAGAGAAAGGAAGCCCGAATCGGCCTATGCTGATTACAATAGTCTGAAGCGACGACTCGACTCGTTTATTCGCAGTCTGGAATCCAGGGTCTCGGGCAGGCCGGATTGATTGTGCCATTCATCGCCCATTTGCCGCTTGAACCAACTTGCCCGCGTGCATTAAACACTTGGACATGTTGAATTCAAATTTCCGATCGGTTTGTGCCTGCTGGGTGGTATCGATCGTTCTCGGCGGACCGTTTGCCGGTTCAGCGGCCTCGGCTGCGAATTACACGGAGAAACCCGGCAAGGAAGGCGACGGCGATCATACGATTGGTCCCGACTATCGGATGGATCTCGATCTTACGGATCGTGGCAATCCCAAGGGGCGGAGTTTCGAGTTCTCGATGCGTCTGGCCGACAGTCGAATCTTTCGCGGTGACGATTCGACCCTTGAGCCGAAGAAGAAAGCGGTGCGGGAAGAGAGAAAGATTTTCGTCTATGTGCCAGCCGCCTACAAAGACGGCACCAAGGCGCCCATTCTCGTCACGCACGACGGCCCAAGTCGGCTCGATCTGGTGCGCAATGCACTCGACAACCTGACGATTTCAAAGGATCCGAAACGCCGATTGCCGGCGTTCATCGTGATTGCCGTTCAGAACGGCGGCAATGACGGCAAGAACAGTGAACGCGGTCTTGAATACGACACGATGTCCGACCGCTTCGCCCGATTCATCAACGATGAGGTATTGCCGGCGGTGCTGAACAACTCGGAGATCAAGGCGGCCTATCCCAAGATCGCCTTCACAGACAACCCGTGGGGCAGGGCGGCGATGGGCTGTAGTTCCGGCGGTGCGGCGGCCTTGACCATGGGTTGGTTTCGACCCGATCTGTTCCGTCGCCTGATAACGTATTCCGGAACGTTTGTTGATCAGCAGGATGACGATGCGCCGGAAGAAGCGAGGTATCCACTTGGTGCCTGGGAATATCACTCAAGCATGAAGCTGATTGAGAACAGCGAGAAGAAGCCGCTGCGGATTTTCACGCATGTGTCGGAAAACGACAATCGCTCGAAGGATCCGGAAGAGACCTATCATAACTGGGTGATGGCCAATCGGCGCACCGCAGCGGCCCTCAAGGCGAAGGGCTACAACTACCGCTTTGTTTACAGTCGAGCCACGCGGCACTGTGACCGAAAGGTTTTTGAGCAGACGCTCGCGGATACGTTGATCTGGGTGTGGCGCGGCTACCATGCCGACTGAGTCGGAATGATGCGAACGCCGATGCCGCGTTTTCGCGCATCCTGTTAAAATTAACGTGTCGTCTTCAATTCGGATAATCCGCTGCCATGCGTTTCGGGTATCCGCCGAGCCTTGCCGCCTGATCGAATACCGCCTTGGGGATTTCGCCGGTGATTCCAAGGGCAGCGACAATGTTCATGGCTTCGAGTGCCACCATGTCATCTTTGGTCGCGCTCAGGATTGTGGTGAATCCTTTCACTCCGGCCTCCCTGTCTCCCTGGGCGGCGAGTGCCTCCGACGCGGCGATGCGAACAGCAGCGACGGAATCGTTCTGGAGTTTCTTCAACTGACCGGCGGCTCCCTTGGCGCCATTGCCACGGATGGTGCAGCCGAGGGCGCCCCAATAACGAAGGACCGGGTGCTCGCTCTTCATGGCTTCCCGCAGTTTCGACACGGTTTTCAAGTCGCCATCCCCGGCGGTAACAGCAAGCTGAAGAATGTCGTCGTAGGGAAACTTTTTGTCGTGAACGTAGTCGTAGATGGTGCCACTGGCGGAGAGTTCGTTATACATCGACTCGGGGACGAGGCCGGTGTCGCGGATTTCGCGCATCTTCTCCAGCGTGGCTTGATGCATTTTGTTCAGGAGCTGCCGGTGCATTGGATCACTGGCGAGATTCTTGACTTCCCACGGATCGGATTGGGTGTCGTAAAGTTCCTCGGCCGGCTGAGGAATCTTCCAGAAGGCGGATTGTTCCGGGCTGGTTTTGCCGGCCTTTTGAAGCGCGTAGAACGACTGCCAACCGATCTGGCCATACGGGTAGCCGGTCAGGATGCCGCGATGGCGGTGCGGGTGGAAGTTGCGGATGTAGCGGTAACGTCCGTCGGTGACCGCGCGGACGAAACGAAGCATGCGCGCGTCGAAGCGTTGGCCGAAAAGAAAGACGTAGAGTTCGGCCTCCCGTTTGTGTTCGCCGAGAAAGGCCCGGCCCTGCATCTGCTTCGGCGGCTCGACGCCAGCGAGGCTCAACGCAGTCGGTGGCAAATCAATGAAGCTGACCGTTCGATCGCTGGTCGTGCCCGCTTTGCCCGGTGCCAGATGCTCCCACTTCTTCGGATAACGCACGATCATCGGAACGTGCGTGCCGGTGTCGTAGATGTAGCGTTTGGCGCGCGGGAGAATTCCACCGTGATCAGAGTAGTAGATGACAATTGTGTTTTCCATCAGCCCGGCGTCTTCGAGTTCCTTGATCCAATCGCCGATCTGTTTGTCCATCGTCGTGATGATGTCCATGTAGGTGACCCAGTCCTGGCGAATCTCGGGCGTGTCGGGCAGATAGGGTGGCAGCGTGACCGAAGCCGGATCGCGGCTGGGCTTCCGGGGACTGCGGCCTTTCTTTCCGGAAGATTTGTTTTTGAACAAGCTGCTTTCATGACTGATCGTCGTGTTGAAAACGGCGAAGAAGGGTTTGCCCGCAGGTCGGTTCTTCCAGTGTGCACTGCCGCCGCACTCATCCCAGTGGCTCTTGTCATTGGTCTTGAAGTTGTAATCAGTCTTGGATCGGTTGACGCAGTAGTAACCGGCATTGCGCAGATAGGAGGGATAGGTTTTGAACTGCTCCGGAATCGGGTAGCGGCTGCGCATATTCTGGGTGCCCATGCTACAGGCGTAGCGGCCGGTGATCATCGTGAAACGCGCCACGGCACAAACGGCCGCATTGGCGTACGCGAACCGGTAGCGAACCCCTTCTGCGGCAAGCTTGTCGATGTGGGGCGTCGTTGCATTCTCGTTGCCGTAGCAACCAATCCAGTGATGGCTATTGTCTTCACTGGTCAGCCACAGAATGTTGGGGCGGTCCTGCGCGTCGGCAGTCCCGATGACTGCCAACAAGGTCAGTAGGATTACTATTCTCTTCATTGCGATGTGTTTCGGGATTTCGTTTCAGTTCACCACGTGCGCGGCCTGCTGCAACATTATTTGGATTCGATAGAGGGCGACCGTATGGGAAAAATGGCCGGTCGTCACGAAACAGATTGCGGATCAAGTAAGCCATTGTCGGATGAACTGCCTTTTGCGACCCTTCCCGGCAGAACGCCATGACATTGATGAAAAACCCGCTCTTATTCGCAATGAAGAAATCTTTCGGTCCCGTGCTCGCTCTCGGGATTATGTTCGCTGTCGCGTTTCAACCGTGCCGGGCTCGAGCGGAACATGAGGGAAAGATTCAGATTCTGTTGCTCGGCGACAGCACGGCTGAGGGCAGCATACCGCGGCGACTGAAACCCGAAGGGCCGCATCTGGAGCGGGTGATTGAGCAACTGCTTGCCGCAGAGAGCAATTTACCGCCGTGCCACGTGGTGAATTCCAGCCTCAGCGGTGAATACATTCGTCGTTTGATCGACTCCGGTCGTTATGATCGTGCTGCGGCGAAGCTACCGGGATTGGATTACATCTTCATTCGTTACGGGTTGAACGACCGCGCCCGGTTGAAAGATTTCCCCACGGAATTTCCCAGTGATTTTCACGAACTGATCAAGCGATTGCGAGAGGATCATCCCCAAGCCCGACTCATTCCCATGACCGTCATTCCGTTTGCGGACGAAGACGCGAGCAAGATAATCAACGATTTGGTGCGACAGGTGGCGAAGAAGGAGAGGCTTCCGGTTTTCGATATCTATCCGCGCTACGCCGCCGAGTTGAAGAAAGGGTTCAACATGCTCAATTACCGGCGTTACTCGTTGAAAAAAATACCTGAGAAGTATCACGAGTTGGTCAAACCCTTTGTGAACGGCCCCGGGGTCGAAGTGATGGCCAACGAACTGGATGCCATTCTCGGTCACCTGCCGGGTTGGTATAGTGACCGACACCCAAACCTGGCCGGTTATAATGTCATCGCCGATGAAACGGCGAAGTATCTCGCCGCATTGTTGCGTGAACGGAAGTGAGGCGGACCGATTGCCGTGGAGCGCGGAATTTATTCCGCGGAATCGTGGACTTGCCGTTCCGCTTGCGCGCTCCTCTCTCTCCAACACAAGCCGCGATTGGGTCAATCGTTCTGACATTAGAGGTAACTGCAACGATGGTGCGATAGCCTGTCACACCTGCTATTTCCTTGATCTGAACGACACCCAGAGCGATCTCGGGGACGTAATCCCTAAACAACTGGCGGATTTCGTCGTGGTCTTGAGATTCTGTTTCAATCATTTTTTTGCACGTGTACTGTTCACTCGATTGCAAAGCAGAATACCTGACCGATAGCGGTCAGTTCTTTGCACGCAGCTCCAAAACTAGCGCTCCTTAACAGCCTTCACTTTCACGATGAACAGGCTTCCATCCGCCCCACGTTCCACGGCTGCCGGTCGATCGATATTGGCCTCCGAAACGGTGACCCATGATTCGTCGGCATTGAGAACGGTTACGCCGGAATTACCAAGGGTTGCGCCCCGCTCCGGCACCAGAATCTTTTCTGTCGAACGGATGACATGCAGTCGCGCGGGATCGACCTGCGCGATGAAAAGTGGAGCCCGGTTTCGCATGACGTGTTCGTTGTTGGCGCCCCGCCGGGTGTAAACGAGAAACAACCCGCCGCCCACCTGTACCCAATGGGCCTGGGTATTGTAACTGCCGAGGTCCTTGCCGTTGTCAAACGTCCACGCTTTCACCGGTCGGAAATGAAGTCCGTCATCGCTCACACTTACGTAGGCGCGCAGGTCGTTGCGCATCGTCAGATAGTAACGTCCTCCGTGACGAACCAACGAAGGCTCATAGAGACCGCGCTTGACGTTGAGTGCCAACACGTCGCCGTGTTCGACGTAAGTCAGTCGATCACCGTCGAAACGGCAACGCACCACCGTGGTTGAAAAGGGCTTGCGGGTTCCAACGCCGATGTAACACGGCAGCAACAAGGTTCCGTCCTCTTCGACCAGCCATTGGGCGCAGGCGCATCGGGCGAAGTTGAATTGATCACCCGCCGGCATCTCCAGCCGCCGCCATCTCGTCCAGGTTCCCTGTTTCGGATCGAACACCGTGTAGGCCGTCTGATGGGCGCGCGGTTGATCTTCGAGCTGCTTGCCTTTCGGGCTGTAGCGCACCTGCGCCCCAATGGCGATCAGCTTTCCGCTGGGTTTATGCCAGCCGGGACTGACGTCCGCGACGGCGATGTTGACGTCGCCGTCGCTCTCCCAGTCGAGTTCTTTGCGGAGTACTGGTCCCTGCCACGACTTGCCAAGGTCATCCGTTCGCATGGCGTAGATACCGGAATAGTAATCGGAGTTGCCAAGAAACTTCGACAACACCATGAGGACCGAAGGTTTGGCCCGGCTATCGTTGGCGCTGCCGGGAATCGCAGCCGCGCGCGGATGCATCCAATAGGATCCGTCCTTGGTTCCCGGTTCACGACGCAAGGCGACGCTTCGTTCGATCGTAAACGGAACCGGAACATTCCTGGACTGGAGCAGTTGTTGAAAAACCGGAACCATCAATGCGGCAATTTCCCGATGCCCCCGAGGATTGGGATGGCAACCATCCGTGGTCCACTCCCGGAGATTCTTCCCGCCGTCAAAAGCCTTGGTCCAATGGGCGTAATGGTCAACCAGCAGGGCGTTGTTTTCTTGCGCCACCTCGCGGCAGATTTCGACATACGGCTCCAGCGCGATATTTGGATTCTCACCGATGCCGTTCGGCCGGGAGTCTTTTGCCCAGCGGGGTTCCGTCATCAAGATTGGCTCAATGCCTTCCAACAGGAGTCGCTCCACCAGCAATTGCAGATTATCCCGGTAGGCGTTAGCAGTGATGCGGCTCTTCTTTTTGCCACGATCGACGTAGCTGTCGTTCGTGCCGTACATGATGGTCACGAATCGGGGCTTTCTCGATATCACGTCGCGGGTGAGACGCTTGAGGGCCATGTCCGTCCGTTCGCCGCCGATCCCGACATTCGCCACGTTTACTTTCACGCCGCGCTCAAGCAGTCCCGTTTGCACGAGGTGGGCGAAGGACTGCTGCGTCGTCACTCCCGATCTGACGGCCTTGGTGATGGAATCTCCAAGGAACACCACATCAACGGGTTTCGACTCTGCCGGCGCCGCAGGAGCCAGGCTCATTGAGCCGCTGGCCAAAAGGATTAGCGGCAGTTGAAATAATACAGATTTCAGCATCTTGATTGATCAGTTTGATTTGATTGCATG
>CALBIE010000154.1 GCA_937893495.1 uncultured Verrucomicrobiales bacterium
GAATGGTACAGCCGTAGGGATTCGAACCCCAAACCTCCTGATCCGTAGTCAGGTGCTCTATCCAGTTGAGCTACGGCTGCAACCAAGGGGCGTGAAATCTAATGATCGCCCATGGGTGTGGCAAGCAGGTTTTTTGTGGGTTTTCCAAGAAAAAGGCGGCGTTTGCAGCGCCGCCTTTGAGAATTGTTGACGCCGCCCGATCAACCGCCCACTTCAGCCCGGGCTTCCGAAGCCAATGCAGTGGAGAGATACCGTTCGCCGGTGGATGGAAGGATGGCGACAATCACCTTGCCCTTGTTCTCAGGACGCTTCGCGACCTCAAGTGCGGCGACCACGGCGGCCCCCGATGAGATGCCACACAGGATTCCCTCTTCTTTGCAGACGCGGCGCGCCATTGCAAATGAGTCGTCATTCGAAACCTTGATCGCTTCGGTTATCTGCGGATTTCCCTCGGCATCCTTCAGATGAAGGTTGTCCGGTATGAACCCGGCTCCGGTTCCCTGAATCTTATGAGGTCCGGGCTTGAGTTCCTCTCCAGCCAGCGTTTGCGAAATGACCGGCGAATCTGCCGGCTCGACCGCGATGGCCTGAAACTCCGGCTTGCGCTGCTTGATGACTTCGTAACAACCAGAAATCGTGCCCCCGGTTCCGACGCCGGCGATGAGAATGTCGATCTTGCCGTCGGTATCTTCCCAGAGTTCTTCCGCCGTGGTGTTGCGATGGATTTCGGGGTTGGCCGGATTGGAAAACTGCTGCGGGATCCACGAGTTCGGAGTTTCAGCGGCTAGCTCCTCGGCTTTCGCAATGGCCCCCTTCATTCCTTTGGCACCCTCCGTCAATACCAGTTTCGCCCCCAACATCGCCAACAACGTCCGCCTTTCCAAAGACATGGTTTCCGGCATGGTGAGAATGATTTTGTAACCCTTGGCGGCGGCGACAAAGGCGAGCGCGATACCGGTGTTCCCACTGGTGGGCTCGATAATAACCGTATCTTTGGTCAGCGTGCCGCGCCGTTCCGCATCTTCAATCATGGACATACCAATCCGGTCTTTGACACTGCCCAACGGGTTGAAGAATTCGCATTTGGCGAGGACTGTAGCCTCGACTCCCTCGGTAACTCGGTTCAGGCGCACCAGCGGCGTGCGGCCCACGGTTTCGACGATGTTGTTATAAATACGGCCCATAATCGGTTTCGGGTTAAGTTAATGTATCCTGCTTGATTAAGTCTGATCTCTTTCGCGAAAGCGGATTGTCGGGGTTTAGGGCGACCGGGCAAGTTTTTTGTTCGGTTAACGTCGTCGGAGTCTGAACGGAATGACAGCGTGAATGGACTGCAAAGGGAGGTGAAAAACAAAAGCCCCGTCCGGAGATAAACTCCGAACGGGACCAAAGCGGGGTTTGGGAGTGCGCCACACTCTCTTTCCCATGCCGACATTAGGCGCCACCTGGGCTGCCGGCTTCCCGACGCTATTCTCCATGGCAACCGGAGTCTCCGGCCTCGTAGCAGGGCCGCCCAGCGCCTTCCGGCGACTGGATTATCGAGTGAGGCTTTTCAGCTCGCTTGGGCAGGTGGTTGCGCCACCGCCTTGCGAACCTGGTCGAGACACACCTGCAATTCCGGTCCACATCTCGACCGCTTAGCGCCGGGTCAGCCACCGCTTTTGGCGGTGCGTTCGCCCGGTGCCACGGGTCTCGCCTCTTAACTCTCAGGTCATCTTCACTTTGCAGGCCAGCGGTGCTCTTTTCGACATCGCCGGCGGGATGGAAGGTTTTCACCCCTCTTGCCGGGAGGACGTGACCTTCCCGCAACGGGCGCTCTCTTTGTTCGGCTTTCGCCTTTTTATTTCAGCGGCCTCAATGAGAACCGCCAGAGTCACTCGTCGCGTGCTGGTTCGCAGTAACAACCATGTGCCTCGAGGGCAACTGCGATTCGCTTCGGCTCGAAACCTTCCGAAGCTACTTGACTCGGCTTGGGGCGGTTTCTCATCGCCCCTGACCGCCGGTGTCCTGATTCGCGGACTGACGACGCGCGACCGTCGTCAGAGGAACCGGTGAATCCTGCCTCACTGCGCACACCCGAGAGTGATTGCCGAGGGGAAAGGCCAACCAGCCTGACTTCTCCATTCCCCAGTCGCCTGGGATTATCTTCGGGTTGACATCGAATCCACTTAACGCTTTTCCGGGTCAACCCAGTTCTTTCAAGGAACTGTAATAGTTATATCACGAAAGCGCACAAAACCAATCGATTGTTATGCACAGCTTCTTCACGAAAACAGGCCATCTTCCCGATTCCTGGAGTAGGGCGAACGTCTTTATACTCAACCGTTTGTGGAAGAACGGCCGACTGGCCGGGGAATAACCCCGCACTGCACCGATAGGCGCGGTGAATAACCCCAATCACCAGCAAAAACGCCGGAGCGCGGCTCTGTGAGCCGCAGTATTGTTCAAATTCCAAACCGCTTCCAAATCGATTGCGCGCCATCTGTCTGTGCAGACTGCTGCGGGTCACAGACCCGCGCTCCGGACGCTACCAGCCCGGTGCGTCTTCTTCCTTCGGCCGCCAAGGATCGGGCTTAAAAGGTGAGAACCGATTCGCGCCATCAATCCGCGTTCGCGGCCAGTTTGTAGCCCACGCCGTGAACGGTGAGCAGGTGCCGTGGATCACCGCGATGGTCACCGAGCTTCTTTCGCAATTGCACGACCACCTGATCCAGAGTGCGCGTTGTGCCGTGATAGTGATAGCCCCACACCTCGTTGAGAAGATGATCGCGGGATAACACCTCCCCTGCCCGCGCGTGAAAGAGCTGCAACAGTTTTAACTCCTTCGGCGTCAGCGCATCGCACTTCTCGCCACACGTGATCTGAAACGTGCGCGGATCAATCGTTGCTTCGCCGATGCGGAATGGCGAATCCGACTCACCAGCATCCGATGCGGTACGATTTGCCCGGCGCAAGAGGGCATGAATGCGCGCCAGGAGTTCGCGGACACCAAAAGGCTTGGTGACGTAATCATCGGCACCGAGATCGAGTCCGACCACCTTGTCGATTTCCTGTCCCTTTGCGGTGAGCATGAGGATGAGCGCGGTATCCTTGGCGGCTCGCAATTGACGACAGACGTCGTAGCCACTGAGGCCGGGAAGCATCACGTCGAGCACGATCAACTCAGGTCGGTGTTGTGTCACTGCCGCAAGCGCCTTGTCGCCACGAGTGCAGCTTGCCACCTCGAAACCTTCACCACGCAACACCTCCTCCAGGCCCAGCATAATGTGTGGGTCGTCTTCGACGATGAGGATTCGTTTGTTCATTGCTTCGTTGGTCATCGGGAATCGGCGGCCGGAATCCGCAGCGTGAAACAGCTTCCTTCGCCATCGCGGGGTTGATAATTCACGTCACCTCCGTGGGCGCACGCGACCTGTCGCGCGAGGGTCAATCCCAATCCGCTGCCGGAAATGCCGCTGCCCAGTGAATCGTGTGCGCGGCAGAACTGGTCGAAAATCTTTTCCCGGAAACCCTGCGGCACCCCGCTGCCGCGATCCAGAACACGCACTTCAAAATTCGAAGGTGTTTCGCCGACACGGAGCAGTTCAATGCGGATTTCCTTCCGGTCGCCGGAATACTTTTCGGCATTGGAAAGCAGATTGACCAGCACCTGCGCCAACGCATCGCGGTCGCCTTCCACAAACGCCGGTTCGGGAGGTGCAATGTACTCGACCTGAAAGCCAGCCTGTTCGAGATGCGGCCGAAACGAAGCCACCGTATCTTCGACGAGCGTGACGAGGTCGCAGCGGGTCCGTGCATATTTCTTTTCGCCGCGATCCATCCGCGCGAAATCGAGCACGTTGTTGATCAAGCGCGTCAACCGGGCGGCCTCGGCGGTGATGATTTGCAGATAGCTGCGTTGCTTGTCTGAGTCGGTCACGCGGCCGTCCGCCAGCAGCTCGGAAAACATGCGAATGGAGGTGAGGGGCGTCTTGAGTTCGTGCGAAACATTGCTCACGAAATCCGTCTTCTGGCGGGCGAGTGTCAATTGGCGGCGCAGGTCGTTGACGATCAGCCAGCCGCCAACGCTGATGGCCAGCACGAGCAGGACAATGATCAGACCAAGCGTGACGCTCAGTGTACGTGCGGTCTCACCAAGTCGGGCCGGATTGATAAGATATACTGCAACCTCCCAATGCGGGAGCGCCTCGCCGATCTCCGTCGCCACGAATGGCTGCTTCCACGCCGGCGGTGCAAAATCCGGGTGCGACCGAGCGACCGGGCGTGCGGCGTCGTCGAGCAGAGCCACCGCTATCTCTTCGCGCACCGGTGCCTCGAGTTTTATTACCGGGCGAAGGTCGGCAATGACGCGCGGCAAATCAATCTGTGCACCGAAGACAAGCTGGGGATCGCGGGGTGACCGATACCAGAACATCACCTTGAGTTGATTGCTCAGAAACCGGGCCAGCGTTCCCTCCGATGAGTCTCCGATCAGTTGTGAAAACTCCGCCTCTGCCGATGCGACTTTCGAGACCGTTGGTTCCGCACCCGCGAGAGCGGCAATGGCCTGCTGCGTCAACTGCTGGGGGGTGACGACACGCTGAATGTTCTTCATGGGAAACTGGCTTTTGGTTTTCAGCGTGTTCGCTGGAGCCGAATTGCCGACTGGTGCAAGGCTGTCCAATCGGGAGAGATTGATGGCGCCCTTGGGCGAGTTCCAATAAACCTCGACAGTTTCGCGATTGGCGAGAAAGGCGCCGTTGGCGAGGCAGAAACTTCGCGCATCGGGTCCGCTGGTCGGCAGTGGTGAGAGCAACCGGCCATCCAGAGACACGGCGAATCCCACACTGGCCAGCGACCAGTCGCGTCGCAGCAGGTCGTCGAAACTGCGAGCGAGGTTTGTGGGAGTCTGGTTCGTGAGAAGCGTTTCGACTCGTTGCGAGAATTGACGTTGAAGCTCTTCGAGGTGTGCCTCAGCGTCCTTTGCCAGACGATTGGCCAGCCCCTGGCAGAGAAGAGATTGCTGGTGTTCGAGAATGAACTGCTGGTCGCGCTGCGAACGCACGGCAAGCCATGCGAGCGCGAGGCTCGGCACAAACACCGCCAGCACGAACATCAACGCAACCTTTTTCATGGATCACCGAACAACATGCCCGATGCCGACAGGGGAGTCGAGTCGAAGCAACATTCGAGAGGCTGCGGACGCAGTCGGGTGGAGCCCCGGCGTGCGTTTACGCCGCAGAAGCGTCCGCCTGCAATCACGCTCACCAAATTTCGGACAATTGCTCTGCTTCAACATCTCTGCGGACTGAAGTCCGCGCTCCCACAGCGGACTCAGACTGAATGCGCCCCGCGACTTCGGCGCTTGACCAATGCATTGGGACACGGGCTTTCGGGGCGTCATCAGTTCAATCGGATCTCGTTCGTCCCAAGCTGCGTCATGAAGGTCTGAAACAGATTGCCGGGTCGATATTCCGAACGGGGTATGAGCGCATAAGAAAACGCGCCGAGCAGGGTTCCTTCCGCGCAATTGTGACATCGGGCGCACTCGACTTCCGCGCGCAACGCGCCGACTGCGCGCCTGCCGATGATTTCCCCTGTTCCGTCCGCGTATATCTCGTCCGCCAGCACCCAGTCCTGACCGGCGCCCAGTTTGCCGATGGCGCTGATCTCAGTAATGGTCAGTTGGCGGGTCTTCAGTTGGGCGCGGGCGAGGCGATTCGTCAGGTCACCCAAAGTGACCGATCCCATCCGGCTTCGATATGCCGTTGGCTGACCTTCGAGCGCGAGCAGTTCAGGGCGAGGCACAAAAAACGTTTCGTCGCACAGCGTGAATTCCATCGATGCGGGCAGCATGAGCATCCGACTCATGCCAAAACCTGGCGTGGAACGGAAATGCCTGATTTGATCCGCGTGCATGACTTCGAAGGAATCATAGCGGCGATCGACCTTGCCGGAGAGCAGTGGCAAAGGTAAGGGCTTTGTCTTCACGGTATCGGGCTTGGCAACGACAGCCTTCGGCGCGGCAATCGGTTCTGGCATGGCGGCCGCTTCGCCGTTTCGGTTCGCCAACATTGCACCACCAGCCGCGAGCAGCCCGATGAAAACGATGGTGACCATTGCACGTCCGAACGAGCGCGGGGCGAGAATACCCCGACGGGTTCGCGCTTTGGCCCCCGGAACCGGAGCGCGGGTCTCAGACCCGCGCTCCGTCCGGTTTGTGGGGAGGGAAAACCTCCAACGAAAGGACGCGAATCGCGGCCATGAACCCGGAACCCCCCTCACCCGCCCTTCGGGCACCCTCTCCCCCATCGGGGGAGAGGGCTGGGGTGAGGGGGCGTTTCGGGTCTTGGGTAGGGAGGTGTCCGGATGTTTCATAAGGCGGATTGATTGAATTGCATTTTTGGCGTGGCGGATCGGTCTCCGCTCAACGTGCATTGGCCGTCATGGCCAGGAACGTGAACCCGAGTGTGTTGAACTGCTGGTCGGGCACGCGTCCTTTGAGACGGAGGACGGTTGGTTCGAGGAATCGTCCCAAACCCATGTCACGGGTCTCGCGCGCTATCGCGGCGCGCCCGTCGGCGGGGCTGCCAATGAAGCGCTTGAATTGCGCAAGCACGGCCGATTCCATGGCGGACGTTATCACTTCCGCGCGCCCGACCATCACCCGGACGATTTCCATGGGCTTGGGATCGAGGCGCAGCGGCAGCGTGCGGTCGGTCCACTCACGTGGCAGCGTGTAGAGCACACGCACGCCCGGTTCGGCGAACCATGAATCGCGCCAGGTCTTGACCATGGCGGCGGCTTCCGCCTCGAATAATCCCTCGCGGACCAGCGCGGCGCGCATTGATGTGCCGAGGTGTTTCGCCACGTCACTGGTTGGTTGCACGCTTCGGCTGCACGGAAGTGAGACATCCCGGGTCGCTCCGGGCTCTATGCGATCGATGAAAGAGAAGGCCGCGCCGCCATCGCGCTTCACCTCGAGTACAAAAAGATTGCCCAGCGGTTCCTTTCCGGAGTTGCCCAGCCGCAATGCGCGGCTGGATTCCCGCATCGTCACCGTCAATGGCGCGGGGAACTGCCCGACCCCGCGATAGAACAACAGGCTTTCGATTTCAGGCTTTTCTCCCGGCGCGGGTGTGCGTCGAAGAAAGTCCGCGTTCGCCTCGCGGGCGGGGAAGTAGTGGCTGGGATTTGGATGCGTCGGAAGCTTCGCTTCAAGTTCCGCGTGCGTCGCCCGAGGTAGGAGGGTGACATCATTCCATTTCATCTGATGGACGCGGCCGGGCGTCTTGAAGCTGTCCGCGTGCAACTGCGGGTACCATTCCGTGATCTGTCCCTGGGGAAAATCAACCACGACATCGACCGTGCGCTCACGGTCGGAATAGAGATAGATGACCGGAGTCTCCATGCGTTGGCGCGCGCGGAGGTTGGGCTTGGTCAACAGGAAGACGAGATTGTTCGACCGGACATTGACCGGAATGCGGGACAAGTTGTAAACGAATGGAGGCAGGTCGGATGCCACGAGCGAATTCCATTCGAGCTGAACACCATCCGCGCCTTGGACGGAGGTGAAGGTTCCCCATTCGTGGGCGATGAATTTCCCCTCCACCGGCCGCGCCGCAAGGGCGGGCAACGTGATGAGGGCCGTCAAGAAGGAGACGAGGATGGCTTTCATGCCCGACAAATTGCCACGAATGCCTCGGACAGTTGTCAGACGGACTTCAGAAGATTGTAAAAAAGTTGTGAAACCGGCTTGAGCCCGAACCAACAAAACCACGAATGAACACCAATGCACACGAATAGCTGGATAACCGGATCGGTCGGGCTGCGGGGATCGGCACCCGTATTTTGGTGAGGCAATTGGCCGGTATCAGGCTTCGCAAAATTCCCCTCCCCATTAGCAGACCGTTAAAAATGCAGCAGCCGACGTAAGGAGGCTCCAATCTGATTGGTTTTTCCGAACAAGTTTGAGCCTCGTCACCTCGGCTGCTACCTCGGATTGAGTTTTTGAACAGGCTGGTAAGGGTTGCGCGATTGCTGCGGCTGGTCTCCGACACAGTCGCGCTCCGGAGGGGCCGCCCGAATACGCCCGAGCACGAAACGGGAACCGGTGAAATACCTTGTCATGCAAACTGGTTACGGTTGAGACTTGATCGCCTCTCACCCGAGCGTATGAACATTTCTGAATGGGGATTATTTGACTGGATTCTCGCCTTCGTCGGTCTCGTGGCACTTGTCGTCGTGCCGGCGATTCAGTTCAGCAACAGCACTGAACGCGGAAAACTTGCCGCCAAATGGATTGTATCCCTCATCGTAATGACCCTCATGGCCACCATCTGTGCCCCAATGATGCGGCAAGGCGGATACCGACCATTAGGAGGACTTTTCTTCGCACTGATTCTCACGTGTCCACTCATTGCGCTGTGGGTGCCGGCCATCGCTGACCTCCTGGTCTCCCCGTTTTCAAGCCTCTACGCGGGGAGTAACGCGCAAATCGACAAAGTCGCCCTCCTCTCGCGGGTGGAGGGATTGCGCAGACAGGACAAATATCAACTGGCGCTCGAAGAGGCCGAGAGCCAGTTGGAACAGTTTCCCAACGACTTCGATTGCCAGATGATTATCGCGTCGATCCATGCGGAAAATTTAAAGGCACTCCCAACAGCGGTAGAAGTGGTCGAAACGGCCATTGCCAATGCCAATGCGAAGAAACTTCCGCGGTTCAAAATTTCCTATGCCTACAATACGCTGGCTGATTGGCACCTGAAATATGCCAAGGACCCGGAGGCCGCCCGCGAGTGTCTGCAAAAAATTATCGATCGGTATCCCGACACCAAGGCATCGCAAACGGCTCATAATCGTATCGCGCACCTCGCCACCCGCGAGGCCATGGAACAGCGAGCCATTACCCGAGAAATTCCCATGCGCGAATTCGAACGCGATATCGGCTTGAGGAAAATTACTCCCAGGTTGGTGGAAGAAATCGATTACGATGAGATCGCGGCGGGATACCACGCCAAACTTCGGGAGTTTCCCAACGACCTCGATACGAGAGAAAGCCTCGCCAAACTCTATGTCACCCACTACCAGCGGGTGGACCTGGCAGCCGAGGAGATTTATCGCCTGATCGAGATGAAAGGGGCTGGTCGCGAGAAAGTAGCGCACTGGCTGCATCAACTCGCCAACTGGCATGCCAAGGTGGATAAGAACCCAGAAGCCGCCGAAGCCGTGCTGCAAAAGATTATCGATCGTTACCCGGGCAGCGCCTTTGCGACTCGTGCCGTGACGGCGATGAATTTTGTGAAGGTGAAGTAACTCCCCGGCAGTTCGCGGCCATTGCACATCTGTCACAGCCGATTGGCCTGGATCACCAACGCCTCCAAATCCTCTCCTTACAAAGGCTTACTAACAGCCCGTTAAAGATGTAGCAGCCGACGTGAGGAGGCTCTGATCTCTTTAGTTTTTACCACGGAAGTTTGAGCCTCGTTACCTCGGCTGCTACCAAAGATCGAGTTTTTGAATTGGCTGCAAAGCAAATGGGGTCGCGTTCGGGAGCCTCCAGGAGCGCGTTTGCGCCGCGGAAACGCCCGCCTGCAACCATCGTCGCGGGCATTCGGAAGATTTCCGCACTGCAACGCCTCTGCGGAATGAATTCCGCGCTCCCCCGGCGGGCTTCGCCCTAATGCGCCCAGCAAACAATTGCTTCCATCGACCTCGGTTCCTATTGTCTCAACCAATGGAATCCGGGAGATGAAGAAAAAGCGTGCCATCCTGATCGGAATCGGCGTTCTGGCGATCGCATTCATCCTGGTCAGTTGGATTGAGCATGAACGCCTCAAAGCAGATCTCAAGCGCTACAAGGATTCACTGATTGCCCAAGGGGAAACATTTTCAGTCGAGGCGCTGCTTCCCAGGTATCCCGGTGAAACCAACAACGGACTGGCGGCTTTGACCAATGCGATTGAAAGCCTGCCCGACATTAACGGCCCCGGTTATGACATTCCCCCACCACCATCCATGCAGATTGTGGCACCCGGCAAAGGCCGCGTCACCTGGCGGGAAGAATACCTGGAAGTGGAACCATGGATGAACGAGCGCTGGCACACGAATTTGTGGGACGAGATTTCGCCCATGATTGAACCCAGCAGGGAAATCATCGCGAAGATCCACGAAGCGGCCGCCATGAAGTACCTTGCGGGGAGATTGAATTACACAAATGGCCAGATCGGCGGCGGAACAACATGGGGGACGCTAAGGAAACCCGCCGACTATTTCTCCGCAACCATTCCCTACGACCTACGACACGGAAATCCGAGTGATGCA
>CALBIE010000155.1 GCA_937893495.1 uncultured Verrucomicrobiales bacterium
GATTGCAACGAGCCCGTTCAGAAACTCAATCTTTGGTAGCCGAAGTGACGAGGCTTGGATTTTCGTGAAGATTGAGTCTCGTTACTACAGGGTTTTGAAATCGTCTCTGGAGCGCGAAATTTCTGTAATAAAATCCGTCGCGCGCGACATTTACCTGTGGAAACCTTGTCGTGTCCGCGCGAAGAACTGAATTTTTCGAACTGTTGTGCCCCGCTACAAGCACAGCATGTAGGCGACCAGATCCTCCTTCTCCGCCTTCGTCAGCTTCAGTTCGAAGATGACGTTGAAGAACTCGACGGTGTCGTGCAGGGTCGGGAGGCGGCCATCGTGCAGGTAGGGCGGTGAGTCTTTAATGCCACGCAGGGCAAATGTCTTGATCGGACCCTCAGGCCGGCCTTTGTAGAAGCGCTCGACCTGCAGGTCGTGCATGTAGTCGTCCGTGAATGCCGGGCCGTTATGGCATTGGGCACACTTTGCCTTGCCATGAAATAGAACTTCGCCTCGGAGTTCTGATTCGGTTGCTTTGCTCGGAAACAGCCGGCCGAGCGGACCCAGTTTCGGGGCCGGCGGAAAATCCAGGATGGAATTGAAATCACCCATGCGGTTGCTGATGGCCTTCTGAACTCCACGTGCTCCGATGGCCTGCATCATGGCCGGGTCGCCGTCGAAGTACTCCTCGATCTCCGCAAAGTGGTCCATACTGCGAATGGATCGTTTCGAGGCAAACGTCTGAATGTTATAGTTCCCGCGCATGGTTGGAGTGTCCACCCGCAGTCGGGCAACATTAGGTCGTGAATCGGGGGCCAATTCGATGGCGCCGTTGGAGTGGCCGTTGACGTGACAGGAGAAGCACGACACCCCGGCGCTGGGCTGAATCGTGACCCGATGCTCGGTCTGGTTGAACCACGTGGTGGCCGTTGGGCGCAACAGTTCCTTCAAGCCCTCCATCTGCTCCGGGGTAAGCAGGCCATTGAAGATTTCGTAATAGTTGGCGATCGTGACTTCCTTGCCCTCGGTGACATCTCCCAACTCCTTGTGGGTGGTCAGAAACATGGGTGGCGGAAACTCGGGCAGGTACTCATCCGGAATATCGAAGTCCACATCCATGCGGGCGTGTTCTGGATGGGCTTCGGTCCATTGGTAGGGAAAGAGCATGTGAGCGGTGGTCTGGAGTGGATGCGCCAGTGGCTTGAACGGGAAGAGGTCGCGCGCCTTGATTTCGTTGGAGCCTAACTTTGCCAGATCTTCGTATGACCCGATGCCGTCGGGCAGGCGGGTGACCGGGCCTTTCATGATCGTTTTGCCCGCGGACATGGTCACGCCGGGCATCGCCTCGCGGGTCCAGTTGAAGCGGCCTTCCATGTATCGCTTGACATCCGCCATCAGCCCGGGTTTCTGCTCGGTGCAGTGTTTGACCCAGTCCACCCAGGGCATTGGCAGGCGGGTTGATCCCCAGGAATTGTAACCGCGCCCCCCGTAACGCCAGAGATCGAAGGGGGTGCGCACTCCGGGACCCCCTTTGGGATAAGGAATCAGTTTCGAAATATGACCGTCGCCCAGTCCATAATCCGTCGCCTTCCGGTTCTTGGCAACCGCCGGGGGACTCTGGAGCAGGTGGAGCCTTTCGGTGGATGCCTTTGTATCGGCGCCCAGATACTGGGCGGCTGCATTCGGGCCGAAGAGGATGTATGACAGGCCTTTCCTTGCGCCGTCCTGACAGATGGTGATGCCGAGCAATATTCCAGCCGCGAGGATGCCAACCGTCCTGAATGAGGAATTTCGTCTTTTAATCATGGGTAAGATTTGATCGATGACTACCAGGATAGAACCTGTGACAGCCTGGCAAAAAGGGTAATTGGATGAACTGGATAGAATTGAGGGCGAACTGCGAACTCCCGGGGACGAACCGCGGGTTTCCGACTTTGGAGAATGCCGCGCGGATTAAACAAGGAACGGGTTGGACAAATACCATCCCGCCGTTGGCTTACGATGCGGGCTTGAATTTGAGCGTTCGTTACGTTTCAATTCAATCATCGCTGCCCCAATGAACCCATCGCTAAAATCCGCATTTCGCGAATTTCTCATTCGTTGGGGTATTTGGCTCGGCGTGTGGACGACAATCGGATTGTGCTTTGGCCATCAATCCTACATTCACCTGAGCAAGGCGGGCACGAACCCGGGTTGGTTCAAGGTGATTCACTGGTCGTTGGAGGATTGGTATGTGTGGGGAGCGTTCTCGCTGGTCATCGTCAAACTGGCCCAACGGTTCCCGTTGGAGCGGGAGCGCTGGTTCCGATCACTGCTGGTGCACCTGGCTGCCGGACTCGTGATGGCGCCCGTTTACCAGGTCGTGCGCAGCATGGTCTGCGGCATGTCGCATATTGTCCTCCGACAGCCGCTTCCGGACCTCCTGGTCTATTGGATTATCCTGGCTGTCTGGCATGCGCATTATTGGAGGAGCCGTTATTACGAGCGGGAAATGCGGGCGACCGAACTCGAACGCCGAATGGTTCAGGCGCAGTTGCTGGCGCTTCGAATGCAGCTCAATCCCCATTTCTTTTTCAACACGCTCAACGCCATCTCCAGTCTGATGCGCCGCGATTTGGAAACAGCCGACAAGATGATTGTGCGCCTGAGCGAACTGCTGCGACAGGCGCTGGATACGTCCAAAGAACAGGAAACGTCTCTGGAACAGGAACTGGCGTTTCTCCAGCGGTACATCGATCTGGAGCGGTTGCGGTTTGGTGACCGGCTGGATTGCGAAATTGCGGTGGCCTCCAATGTGAAGTCCGCGAAGGTGCCCAGCCTGATCCTGCAACCATTGGTGGAGAATGCCATCCGACACGGTATCGAACCGAATTCGCGACCGGGGCGGATCCGTCTGACGGTCGGCCGTCAGAATGGTACGCTCTCCATCAAGGTCAGCGACAATGGCGGTGGCGTCGCGGATCCGGCCCGGATTGATCTTGGGATTGGTATTTCCAACACCCGGGCACGCCTGGTGGGACTGTATGGCGACCGTCATCGGTTTGACCTTCGAAATCTTCCCGAGGGTGGATTTGAAGTCGCACTTGAGTTTCCGTTTCACACTGAAAACCTCGTTGCTCCGGCATGAATCTTCGCACGGTGATTGTTGACGACGAGCCCGAGGCACGCAGCCGTCTTCGGTCGTTGCTGCGAAATCAGGCGGATATCGAGATAGTGGCAGAATGTCGGGATGGTCAGGAAGCCATCGAATTAATTCGAAAGCATAATCCGGATCTGGTTTTTCTGGATATCCAGATGCCGGAAAAGAACGGCTTTGAAGTGCTGACTGAATTGGGCGAGGGATTCAGTCCGGCCGTCATCTTCGTGACGGCCTACGATCATTTTGCCGTGGAGGCTTTTGAAGTGCACGCCGTTGACTACCTGCTCAAGCCGTTTGATGTCGGACGGTTGGTGTCGGCGCTTGAAAAGGCTCGTCAGCGACTTTTGGCGGGTTCCGGAGGCGGACTTTCCCGCGAACTCCTCAATCTTCTGTCGGAAGTCCGGTCGGGGGCGACCGCCCGTAATCGCATCCCGGTCAAGGTGGACGGTCGAATTATTTTGATCGGGTTCGAGGAGATTGACTGGATCGAGGCCGAAAACAACTACGCGAAACTGCATGTGGGGGATCGCAGTTATCTGGTTCGGGAAACCATGTCGGGTCTCGAAGCACGTCTGCCGGAGAGCCAGTTTACCCGGGTCAGCCGATTCGCAATCGTGAATCTGGACAAGGTTCGTGAACTCCAGCCGATGTTTCACGGGGACTATGCCGTGGTGTTAAGGAGCGGTGTAAGGGTGACCCTTACCCGTAGTTATCGGGACCGGCTGGAACTCCTGATGGCTTGAAAGTCGATTGCCGGGCCGTAGGGGGGAAGGAGTCCTCAGCCGGAACCATGCAATTGGAGCAGCCACAAGAAACACAAAAATCCACAAAATGGGACAAGACCGAGACTCTGGAATCGACCATCCCACCCACCTTCCAGGTGAACTGCTCATGCGGCCCGAACTCACGGAGAGCTTCTTGTTTTTGTGCCTCATTGTGATTTTTTGTGGCAGAAGATCCGCCGGATTCAGGTTGAAGTGTTGGTATTGTCCGGATACCGGGCGAGCCGGAACTGCCTTGCCGCCAGAATCTGGATTTCGACGCGACAAACTTTGCCAAATTGATTAACGTGTGACTCCATGGCGGCGGACAAAGTCAGAACCGATGGTTGTGTCAGCATGCTCAAGGCGCTGGCGGATGAAAACCGCTGGCGCATTGTTCAGGCGTTGCTGAAAAAGCCGATGACGGTCGGCGAAATCTGCGACTTCCTCGACCTGTCCCAATACAATGTTTCCAAGCATCTCCGCATTCTGCGGGAAGCGGGAATTGTTGTCGCCGAGAAGGATGGAAAGTATGTGCAATGCGACGTGGCGCCCAGGTTCCGGGAACGTCTGGCGCGCAATCGCCATGTGTTGGATCTTGGCTGCTGCACGTTCCGGTTCGACCGGTCCCCAGGCACGCTTCAATGATCTGAGCAAAACTTTTTTCTTGTCACAGCTTTTCAACGTATGCCTAAATTGGCATATGTTCAAACCCGGCATCCTCCAATCATCCTAGATCCGCCATGGAAGCACCAATT
>CALBIE010000156.1 GCA_937893495.1 uncultured Verrucomicrobiales bacterium
ATTGAACGGCTTACCGAGGAACTCCTTCGGAATCCAGACTTCCGGCTGAAGATCACGCAACCATTCGTCCTGAAAGTGGGGAAACTTCGCAATCAAGTCGGCAAAACATTTCACCTCCTGACAAGGATCCCAACCTTCCTTCTTCGCCCAATCCAGCCAGAACGGGCAACCCGTTTCCGGCGAAAAGTGCCAGTTGATAATCTCGCGGCAATGCGCGTCCAGTTGCTCGTTGGCCTGCTGGATTTTTTCCGATGAAACAGCGTCTGCGCTCATTCTTTGGTTTCGTTTTTTTAGATGGAACAACCGACCTGCATCGCTGTCAGCGCAAACATGGCACTTCGCCCGAGTCAGGTGTGATTACTGATACAATTTCGGACTACTCCTTGATGGCGTACAGATGAGTCTGAGTGCCGACATAGATAACGCCGTTCGCTACAACCGGCGTGGAGTAGATCGGCGAGAACATATTGGTTTGAAAGATCGGCTTGTCTTCTTTCGGCTTGAAATCCTTTTTCGCCGGCAGGATGACGAAGTCGCCGTCCTCGTCTCCGACATACACCTTGCCGTCGGCGACCATCGTGGAACCCCACATATGAGCCTTCATGTCATATACCCAATTCTCCTTGCCCGTGTCCGCGTCGAGACAATAAACGAACCCGGAGAAATCCCCGGCAAACAACAAGCCGGTTTCAGGATCGATCGAGACCGTGCTGATGGAACGATTGATCTTCGAGTACTTCCACACGACACCGGTCTTGGTGATGTCTCCCTTCTTCGTCGGGTCCACGCACACCAGCATGCCCACGCCTTCACCGTGTTCGGGGTCCTGTCCGTGCGCTGCATAGACTTTGCCCTTGTAGTACACCGGCGTGGAGTTGATTTCGTTCGGCCCTTCTGGATCGGGATACTTGTGCTTGAAACGTTCCGGCGGATTGGTGTCCACCCACCAGAGTTTCTTGAGGAAATGAATATCCTCACTGGAATCAAAGACTGGCGTGGCCCCAAATCCGTAGAGCAAACCGTTGCCACCACCAAAGAACACCTGCCATTTGTTAGCCACTTCCGCGCCGGACGGCGAAGACCACTGGCCGTGGAAAATCTTTTCACCAATACCCGCGTCGTCCTCGCCCTTCAACTTCCCGGTATTCTTGTCAACCGCGATAAAGCTCGGCGACTGGGGCGATGGCACGTTGACATGCGTCCAGTCCTGCCCGTTCGAGGTGCAGACATAGACGAGGTCGCCGATGATTACCGGGGAACTGTTTGCCGCATTGTGCGGGAACACTCCAAGTTCTCCCATCATGTCGTAAACCCAGAGAATGTCGGCATCCTTGCTGGTCACTTCAGCCGGCGGTTTGCCCGTGTCTGCGGACATATATTTGCCTTCATCCTGCATGCCCTGGTTGCCGTTGGACTGCCCTTTGGCATCCAGGCAAATCACTTCGCAACGACTGGTCACCAGATAAACGCGATCATTTTCCACGACGGCCGAGGAGAGGATGCCGAGGTTTTCCCAGTCGTTCACTTTGCCTGACTTCAACTTCGGCACAACAAGTTGCCAGAGAAACGCACCCGTCTTTTCGTCGTAGCACATGAGAATGGATTTATCTCCTTTGAAACGAGGATCGCGCGGTGCCTCGTTATTGGTACCCGCATAAATGCGACCGGCGGCAATCGTCGGATTCCCGTACGTCTGCGAACCGAGCTTGAGCACGAACTTCACGTTCTTCGTCGTGGCCATGTCAATTTCTTCCGTGCCCTTCTTGAATTTGCCGGGATCAAAAGAACTCGCGAGACCCTTGGCCGGCGAATACATATTGCGATGCTTGCCGCCACCCCACTCTGCCCAATCGCCCGGCGACGCCTTGGTGCCGGAAACCGATGCCACTGGTGCAGGGGCAGATTTGGCAGCGACTTTGACAACAGGTTTCGCGGCAGTTTTTCCAACGGTCTTTGGCGCGGCAGCAGCCACGGGCGCAGGCGTCGGTGCAGCAGCGGGCTTCGTTTCGGCTTTGACCTCAGGCTTTAGCTCTGCCTTCGGCACCGGCGCTGGCTCGGCTTTCGCTGTTTCCGGTTTCACTACTGGCGGTGGCTCAACTGGCACCGGTGCTTCGGTGATTTCCGGAGTGGGAGGAGGAGTTGGCGCAGGTTGGCTGGGCGCACATCCGATCATCACTGAGGCCACCGTGATAGTGACAGCCGATATCAACTTGTAGTTTTTCATAATCAGTATAAATGGAGTTTTCAGTCCGGGAATTCCTCTATTTCTTGGGTGTCACTTTCACGTTATCGATGTGACAGAGCACGCCCTGCGGTGCGAAACCAAACAACCCTGGCGAGCCGCGGGTATGCGCCACCTTGTGCGACACCTCCAGGGTCCACGCGGCGGGCTCGGTTTCACCCTTCTCCCAGGCTTTGGCGCGAACCACGCCTGACCCGTCGGCGTTCACATCGACTGTCGCCTTCAGATGATACCAGGCATTAGGTCGCATGCGGAATGTGGTTTCCTCCTTGATGCGCTCAAGGTTGGAATTGATCTGGAGCTTGCCGGCGTTGCCCTTGAGGATGACATAGTAGCGCTGGCAGATGAGACCAATCTCGGACATCTTCCGGCGATTGCCCTCGGTCATCACGTCCGCCTCAACGGTGTAGTTACTCATGTTCTGGTCACCG
>CALBIE010000157.1 GCA_937893495.1 uncultured Verrucomicrobiales bacterium
AAAACCAACGGGAACGCCTTCGAGTCCGGGGCCTGCTGCGGCTCACAGAGCCGCGTTCCGGTTCAGGGATTCAAAGCGCGAAACTTCGTTCCGGTGAAATATTCCTCCGCGACGAAAGAGTGCGGCTCGTTCAATGGAAACCTCCTCTCCCCTACCCTCTCCTCCATTCTCATGGAAGAGAGGGAGGAGCTACCGCCCCCAATTCCATACCGTGCAAATCCGTGCAAATCCGTGGCTGAAATGAACCAACTTCTCAACCAATCACCATTCACCCGCCGCGATTTCCTGACGCGTTGTGGCATGGGCATGGGATCGCTCATCGCGTCGGGACTGGTGCAGCCGGCCGAGGCAGCGCGTAATCCGCTGCTCCCAAAATCCGCCCACTTTGGCGGACGGGTCAAACGAGTCATTCACCTTTTCATGAATGGCGGACCTTCACAGGTTGACACCTTCGACCCGAAACCGATGCTCGATAAATGGCACGGCAAAGCCATCCCCAATCCTCTTCGAACGGAGAGACCGACCGGCGCTGCACTGAAGTCGCCATTCGCATTTCAGAACTACGGTCAGAGCGGCTTGCCCGTCAGTGATTTGTTCGCGAAAACGGCAAGGGCGGCGGCGGATGAACTTTGTGTCATCCGGTCCATGCGCGCGGAAGTGCCCAATCACGAACCCTCGCTCATGCTGATGAACTGCGGCGACTCGGCGTTCAGCCGCCCGAGCATGGGATCCTGGGTCGCTTACGGATTGGGAACGGAGAACCAGAATCTGCCGGCGTTCGTCGTGCTTTGTGCCGGATTGCCGGTCAAAGGAGCAGATAATTGGCGGGCCGCGTTTCTACCCGGCAGCTATCAGGCAACCCACATCGATACGCGCGGCAAAAAGAAGGTCAGCGACTTGATTCCGAATCTGCGTAATCAACGCCTGCAACCCGGTGACCAGCGTCGGCAACTCGATTTTATTCGCAGAATGAATGAGCATCATCTCGCCGAGCGTCCGAATGACACGGCGCTGGAGGCGCGCTTGCAGACTTTCGAATTGGCGTTCCGCATGCAGATGGAGGCATCTGACGCACTCGATATCGAGAAGGAACCCGCCTACATCCGTGAGATGTATGGCAACACACCGCAAGCGCGGGAGATACTAATGGCGCGGAGACTCGTCGAGCGCGGCGTCCGCTTTGTCCAAGTCTGGCACGGAGACGGACAACCCTGGGATTCGCACACCGACATCGACAAGAACCACAAGCGGCTCGCGGACCAGTGCGACCAGGCTATCGGTGCCCTGCTCTTCGATCTCAAGCAACGCGGTATGCTTGAGGATACGTTGGTCATCTGGGGCGGCGAATTCGGTCGCACGCCGACCGTGGAACTCCCAATGTCGGGCACCGGAGTGAAAGCGCCGACCGGTAGGGATCACAATCACCACGGATTCTCAATGTGGCTGGCGGGCGGTGGTGTGAAGCGCGGATTCGCCTACGGCGCGACCGATGACTTTGGATTCAAGGCGGTGGAAAGCCCGGTGCATGTTCATGACCTTCACGCCACCCTGCTCCATCTGATGGGTTTCAATCACGAGAAGCTGACCTATCGCTACGCCGGGCGTGACTTTCGCCTGACGGACGTGCATGGGAATGTAGTGCGGGAGTTAATCGCTTGATCCGTAGAGTAGATCCGGCACGAACGGATAGACACGGACAACCCAATGGTGGGGCGAGGCTACGCCGAGCCTCTGATCATCCGGGAACCGAAATAGCATCCCCCGGTTTGTTGAATGCCAACTTTTCCAGAGGCTCCGCGTAGCGTCGCCCCACCGGTGATGACTTCAGCCGACCGCGATTTCCCCGTGAATTTTCCGCTTTCGTACAAGACCTCGTTTAAAATACGGGGTAACCTTCCGCCATGGCAACGCAGGTCGAATCGCTGGGCATTATCGCGGGGAGTCGCTCGCTGCCGTTCATGCTGGCGCGACAGGCACGGGCGGCAGGCGTGCAACGACTTGTCGCCGTTGGATTCACGGATGAGACGGACGCGGCACTGGCCGATCTGGTGGATGAAGTCATTTGGTTACGCGTCGGGCAGTTGAGCAAAATGATCAAGGCGTTCACCGAACGCGGTGTGAAGCAATGCGTCATGGCCGGCCAGATTGCGCCGAAGAATCTGTTCAGTCTGCGTCCGGATTTGCGGGCGGTGGGGATGCTGATGCGGCTCAAGGAAAAAAATGCCCAGACCATTTTCGGAGCCATTGCCGATGAGTTGGCGAAGGACGGAGTTGAGTTGATTTCCGCGCTGCCGTGGCTCGAACCTTTGATGCCCGGCGCGGGCTTCCAACTCGGACCGAAGCTCACCCCTGAACAAACGGCGGATGTGCAATTCGGATTTGGCCTGGCCAAGCAAGTGTCGCGTTTGGAAATCGGGCAAACCGTGGTCGTGAAAGGTGGGACGGTTTTGGCCGTGGAAGGCTTCGAGGGCACTGACCAGTGTCTCGCTCGCGGCGGACAATTGGCGGGAACAGAGGGCGGAGCGGTCGCCGTCAAGGTCGCCCGCGAAGGACACGATATGCGCTTCGATATTCCCTGCATGGGATTGAAGACTCTTGAGACTTGTGGTGCGAGCGGCATTCAGGTTCTGGCACTCGAAGCCGGCAAGTCACTGATTCTGGACGAGGACGAAGTGCGCAATTTCGCGGAGAGGAATCAATTAAGTGTCGTGACGGTAAGCTCAAACGCTTCTCCGAAGTAATTCCAGATTCAGCGACCTCCGGCAAAGCCTGAGGTTGGCAGGAGGTTTCGCGGCCCATGACTGCACGGACCGTCGGGCATCAGACCACCTCGTCGGCCGGAACTAAAGCGGAACCATTTTGGACTGCGGTGGCAGAGCGAAGCGCCGACACCGCTTTCCCAGGAGGTGGTCAACAATCGATTTGTCTGCATCGGGCAACCTGTGGCTTGCGCATCCCCGGACACGGCAGTGACGTGCGATTTCCATTAAACGAAACTCGACTCGCTCCCGCCCCAAAGCGGTGTCGACGCCCCTTCAGGGCTCTGCCACCGCAGTCCATAAGATCCCGGCACTCACGGGTCGTTCGAGTTTTGCCGCCCGGGGCTCTATCGTCCGCGCCCTCGCGGAAAAACCGGTCGCACGAAACGATTCGAACGTTCGTGTCGGTTGCATGCGCAACGCGTGGGCCGCGAGGCGCGGCCAACCACACCCGAGGCGGGTGTGCTCCCCAATTTCGGAATCGGGTTTCAACCGTATCGATGCAGTTCGAATTGGGAGCAAAGAGCGATTTGCTGGGGATGGAGCGGGAGTGGTGGAGTATTGGAGCAATGGCATACGAACACTGATTGGTGAGTTAAACGGCTGCACTCCAACACTCCATGACTCCCAGTCATTGGCGACGACTCGCATTGGCTGGCGATTCTCAACTGCATGGTCCCGGTTTAAGAGTCGCGACAAAACCAACTCGAAGACTTGCTATCAGCGAAATGGCACGGCTACACTCCCGGCCCGCTTGACGCGGACGGAATATGCTCATCTCGCACGAATTGTTTGGGTTCATGTCCCCGGAATTGTCCAACCAGATTATGGAGGACACTTTTGGCACGGACAAAGAAGTGTACAAGGCCACTGTCGCAGCGATCGCCCAAGCGCGGAAATTGCGCCCTATTTTCCTCCAACGCCAACCCCGCGCTCAGCGCAACAAGGTCATCGTCGAGACGCTCGCCCGCCCGGGCCTGGCCGCCGCCGCCGATAATATCCTTCGCAATTGGCTACTCAAAAACCAGACGCAATTGTTGAAGGATTTTCTCGATGCCGCCGGGGTCGAACACGAGGATGGAATCGTCGAGAATCTGCCCGAGGAAATTAGCGCGGAAAGCCTTGAAAACGGCATCACTACGATGCTCGAAAAGCACCCGAAAGAGGCGGCGATCGTCTATCTTCATGCGTTCAATTCAATGAATGACTGCACGTGGAAGAATCTCGATGAGATGTTGAAAAAGGACGATCGGCTGCAATTTTGAACCGAATCTCTCCGGCAGGGCCTGATTCCCCGATTCCGTAGAAATCAATTCCGTGCCCTCTCATTTCAGGGCTTCTTCAGGTGGTGATTCTGGAAAATGAAGATTTTCCATCGAAAACGGCCTCGTTTTTCAAAATTTCTACTGGAAACGCTTCCTCGCTTCGCTATTGTTCGCACCTCTTTTGACGGCAAGTTGAAGCATTAAAAACCATGGAACCTACTGGAGATATCGCTGTAATTGGTCTGGCCGTGATGGGCCAGAACTTGATTTTGAACATGAACGACCACGGCTACACCGTCGTGGCTCATAATCGCACGGTCGAGAAAGTGGACCGCTTCCTTGCCAACGAAGCCAAGGGAACAAAAGTCATCGGGGCACGGTCCATCCAGGAGATGATCGGCCACCTCAAACGGCCACGCCGGGTTATGCTCATGGTCAAAGCCGGCAGTGTCGTTGACGATTTCATCGAACAGATCATCCCTCTCCTCGAACCGGGCGACATCATCATCGACGGAGGCAACTCGCTGTATAACGACACGAACGGCCGCACGAAGTATTTGGAGAGCAAAGGTTTGCTTTACGTCGGCACGGGAGTTTCCGGCGGCGAAGAAGGTGCGCGCAAGGGCCCGTCCATCATGCCGGGTGGTTCGCCGGCGGCCTGGCCACACGTGAAGGAGATTTTTCAATCCATTTCAGCCAAAGTCGATGACGGGGTTCCCTGTTGCGACTGGGTGGGCGAAGAGGGCGCGGGTCATTACGTCCAGATGGTCCATAACGGAATCGAGTACG
>CALBIE010000158.1 GCA_937893495.1 uncultured Verrucomicrobiales bacterium
TTCGTCCCAGCCTTGCCCTTGAACTGTTTCCTCTTCCAGATGAATCAGCCCTGGGCATGAACCGTGGACAACGGTAACAAAGTGACCGGGGACATGGGTAACAGTTAAACCGGGCGATATAATCTGTCGAAGTCTTGTTGGTTCCGGCAATTTGCCGTCGGCGCGCACTTCGGGCTGCGTTACCAATAGCGGGGCGAAGAGGAGTGCAAGCAGGTGTTTCATGTTTGCTTCCTGTTCATCAGGTAACGCCTATCACTGAATCCAAATCCCTTTTCCGGTGCCTCTGCGCGGGACGTTCCCGGGGTAATTGGGCTGCCTGCGCTTCGGCAAAAACTCGCGGCGCGATTGATCGAGCGCGGACCGGATGACGGCATTCCATTTTGTTCCCCCCACATTACGATCAAACCAGGAAATCTCCTGCGAGATAAACGTGGCTCAATCCTGATCATAGTTCAGGTGCGCCTCCACCTTTTCGAGTTGTACTGCGGAGTCCACCGCAGACGCACGGGAGGCGACGCGAATCGCCACTTCATTTACGCCAAGCCTCCAGGCCTTGCGCGGCACGGCGCATTCGAGCCGCAGCAACTGCTGTTTGGGGTTGATCTTATAGATCCCTTTGCCCCCGGAAGTGCGCTGAGGCGCGGGTGAAAAAATCTGCGGGTCCTTCCAATTCGGATCGCGGGTGGTCACCGACAAAGGTGTGCCGTTGAAATGGATCTCAAACGAGTCGGTTTCTTTGGCCTGAAACAGGACACAGCGAAGCGTCAGACCGGCCTTCGTTCGATCAGCGGGCGGGGCATCGCTGACGTGCAGCGTGAGCTTTGCGGCGCTTCTTTCGCCGTCGAGCTTCAGCGGCAGGGGTGCGGTATCGTTGCGATTGAAGAAGCCATCAGCCCACGGATAACCGCCGCGTCGTTCGACGGCGAAGCACTTGTCCTTGCCAGCGAGCGTGCGTCGATCGCCAATCTCCTTGAACGCTACCTGATGGGTGAGCGGCGCAATTTCCCCACCGACGGTCTTGGCCACCTCGGGCGTGGCCATCGACCAATTAAACGTGACCACGCTGTTCGCTCCGCGCTGAAGGTGATTGGCAAACACGCCGCGCAGAAACTCGATGGACGCGTAGCGATAACCGTCGGTGGTGTGGTGATCGTCAAAGCAGGGCTGAAGCTGCACGTTCTGGCCCACCGCCGCGCGCAGGCCTTCGACATCCACATCCATCGTTCGCGAGCCGAGCGTGAGCACGTCCACAAGGTGTTGTTCCGCCCACGTCTTGACATCAAAACCGTCCGCCCGGCAGCCATCGAGCGTCTGGGGCACACGCGCCGCCAGCAGGAAGGGGCGTCCACGCTTCTTCGCGACCGCGAGCAACATCGCCCGCACCATGCGCATGAACTCCGTCACGTGCTCGCGCATTTCCCACTGCCGGCCCACCGGCAGGCAGGGCACATGCCGCGCGAAGTCGATCTGAATGCCGTCGAGATCAAAGCGCGTCGCGATCTCGCGCAGGACCGCAACCTTGTGGGCACGCAATCCCGGCGCGGCGAGATTCCACATCCCATGCGGCCACCACGATACGGGCAGCACCCAGTCGGGATTTTCCACTTTGAGCGGGCTCGGCTGCTTCGCGTGTCCGCCTTCGGGCAGGATGTCCACCTCGCTGATGCGATGATTCCAAAACACCTCCAGCCGGCGTCGCCGCGTCTCATTGATCAATTCCTTCACCCAGTCCACGCCTTCATCGTGCCAGCGTTTTACCAGCGGATGAACCTGCGGCTGAAAAACCTTGCTCGGGTAAACGCTGCCCACCGCGTTGCCGCCGATGTCCCACCAGATCGCATCAATCTGCGTTTCGGGATCGTCCGCATACGAAAACACCACATCCCGAAACGGCGCAAATGGCACCCCGCCATTCGGGTGCATCTTCAAGTAGTTCAGCAGCACCCAGAACACATCATGCTGCATCACGATGCGACGCTTCCGGGCCTTCAACAGCGTTTGATGTTTCGAAGGCAGCCTGATCGGGTTCGACGCGGCGAATAACGGCGGCGCACCAAGCATCGCGAACCCGGCGCTGGTTCCCAGAAAGTGTCTTCGATTCATCGCTCTAAACAGGGCAGGACGATGCGAGAGAGAGCCCCGGGCCGGTGATGAACAGATTCGGTGGCGATGGCCGTCCGGCTGCCGGCGGGGCCTTCGCCGGTGTTGGAATTGCGATCGAAGAGCGGGAAGTAGGCACCGCAGATATCGACGCGGAGACGATGCCCCTTCGCAATGGTCGCAGCGATGGGGCCGAGATCGACGGCGATTTCGTAGCCTCTTCCGGGAATAAGCGGTTTCGGATTCAACAGCGACTCGCGATAGCGCCCACGAAGAATGCCGACCGTCAGGTTTTGCGCGAAGCCGTCGGGATGCACATCCACGAGCTTCACCACCCAATCCGCGTCGGGCGTGTCAGCGGAGACGTGGAGGCGGGCCTCGGCATTGCCGGCGAAGGTGATTGGTTTGGCGAGCGTGTCGGAGCTGTAAACGAGCACGTCTTCGCGGGCCTCAACGACAGTTTGATCCACCGGTGCCCAAGTGGCGGCGTGGAGGGGGCGTTTGTCGGTGACCGGACAGGCTGGCGTGGGATTGGCCGGGTCGGCACGAAAGCGGTCGGGTGGTTCGCTGGTGTCTGGTGGCGTTTGCGTCAGGCGACCGTCGCCGCTGCTCGTGTTGGCTTTTCCGTTGGAGCGCAGATAAAACGACTTCGCCGCGAAACCAGCGGGCGGCCAGTTTTGCGCCTCGCGCCAGGCGTTGTCGCCCATGGAGAAATAGCGCACCGGGGCGAACGGTTTGGCGAGGGCGGCGGGGTCTTGTTTGAGATGGCGATCATACCAATCCAGATTCGCCGCCAGCGTATCGACGGTGGCGGCCGGCCCGAAGTCAACCTCACCGACCTTGGATTTTCCGATGCTCCCGTGATCCCAGGGACCGAGGATAAGCTGCTGCTGTTGGCGAATCTTCGGATCGCGCGCGCGATTCCGCATGATTACGAAATTGCCGACGCTTTCGCGGGAGAAGAAATCGTAGTAGCCGACGATGTGCTGCATCGGCAGATCGAGCTCCGCTATGTGGGGCGTGAGATTGAGGCGGGTCCAGTATCCATTCGGCTCCGGATGGGTAAAAATGCCCTCCAGCCAGGGAATCGGCCAGCCGATCCGGTCATCGATTTCGGTGAGCGGTAGATGCTTGAGGATATCATCCCATTGTGTCGGCGGCTTGAGATCGTCGGGACGTTCGGAGTTTCCCGCCGCCCATTTCGTGATGAGTGAGAACCGCAACGCTCCGCCGAGATAGAGGTTTCCATAAAAGCTGCTCCACGTAGCCTTGGGCGCGATGGTGATGAGGCCGGGCGGTTTCTCCATCGCCGCCTGCCATTGCGTCGCGCCGACATAGGACGCGCCCCACATGCCGATCCGGCCGTTGCACCAAGTCTGTCTGCCGATCCACTCGATGGTGTCAAAGCCATCCTGCCCTTCGTTGTTGTACGGAATCATGATGCCTTCGGAGGTATAAGCGCCGCGGCAGTCCTGAATGATGGCGACGTATCCCGCCTCAACGAAACGCTTTGCGGTACCTTTGGCGCGGTCCTTGTTGTACGGTGTGCGCACGAGAATCACCGGACCGCGTTTGCCCTCAACGCGATAAATGTCCGTGGCGAGCCGGACGCCGTCGCGCATGGGGATGAGGAAGGTTTCCGGCTTCGGGTCCGCCGCATCCAATTTGAACAGGAGGACGCTGAGGGAACAGAGCAGGAGGATGGTTCGTTTCATAAGTTCAAAATCATTTTCATCCGTTTGAAGTCATCGACTGCCTCGCGCGGCTTTCACAAAGCCGGTTCCGGAGCTGAGTGACGACCGGGGCGGGCGCGGGCCTTGACGCGGATTGGGCTGGAATCGCCGCAGTTGCAAGAATGACGTTAGAGTCGGGCTGTATCATGGTTTTTCTCGGAGCAGGTGCCCGCGCATGAACTCTGTAGCACGCCTGGCGGTGACCGGTAGTCCGGCTCCGGCGACATTGTGTTTGCCGCCCTTCACAACCGTCAACTCCAAGGGAACGCCAGATTCAACACGCCGACGCCCCCGGACTGTAAGAAGCGGCGGCGGGAAGTTTTGGGAAGTTTCATGAACAATTCCTGTTTGAGATGATGGCCAGGTGATAGACGCTCGTCTGCCACGAGGCAATTAGAATATTGGCTGCGCCCGGTGCCTGAGCGATGCTCCGGTGGATTTTCCGCTTGCGTGAAACTTCGCTTTGTCATCCTCTGTTCACCTGAATCCATGCGTTACTTTGCCATCATCCTCCTCTCGCTCATCGTCGTGCCGCCCGGATCCCTGTCCGCCCAGCAGGCACCCTACGACGTCTTTCCATCCGCCGAACCCCCGTATTATCGCGTGCGATACAAGGCCTCGGAAAAACCGGGCGAACTGATCTTTCCCGTGAACTACACGGTGTGGATTCCTTCGGGCGTGAAATCACTGCGCGGTGTCATCGTTCACCAGCACGGCTGCGGCGAAGGTTCGTGCAAATCGGGCCTCACGGGCGCCTTCGATCTGCACTGGCAGGCATTGGCGAAAAAGCACGACTGCGCCCTTCTGGGGCCGTCGTATGAGCAACCGCAGAAGGCGGACTGCCAGATGTGGTGCGACCCGCGCAACGGCTCCGATAAAGCGTTTCAGAAAGCGCTCTCCGACCTCGGTGCGAAGTCCGGCCACCCGGAACTCGCCACGGTGCCGTGGGCATTGTGGGGACATAGTGGCGGCGGTCATTGG
>CALBIE010000159.1 GCA_937893495.1 uncultured Verrucomicrobiales bacterium
GAAAGGTCAGTCGCAGCAGCCTCTTCCGGACGAATGCCTTGGAATGGACCACACCTACTCGACTACCGAGCCTGCTGCGGCTGGTCTCCGACACAGTCGCGCTCCGGCACGGGGGCTGTGCGCGGATGCGCCCCGTGCTGCCTCAGTTCAATTTGTCCAAGGCCGCAAAGGCGCTTTCAAGACTGGCGAGGCCGGCTCCTTTGGCGGGGGTCGGATTGAGGATTTGGCGCATGTACACGATGGCTTCATCCACGGATGAAACCGCTTTGGGCAGAGTTGCGCCGCAGGCGTTGGCATGGCCGCCACCTTGAAACTGTCTGGCAATGCCGAGTGCTTCGCCGTTCAAGCTGCGAAAGCTGGCCATCACCGTGCGATTGGCCTTCGTGAACATGGTGACAAGAACTTTGTATTTGGCGTCGGGTTCTCCGAGCAGGTTGTGAACGATACTGTTTACATCGCCCACAACTGTCTCGGCAAATCCGACCGTGTCGCTCAACCTGTGCAGGTGTCGGCGGGTCCATGCGAGCCCGATCGGATCCTCAATTTTCCGTTTGGTGCGAATTACTTCGAGCAGGGAATGGTCCAGAAGCTTTTCAGGATCTCCATTGATGAGCGAATGAAGATTCCAAAAGCCGTAGGCTTTGACGAGGTTAGCGTAATCCACGGCGAGGTCGAATTCGGGATCCTTCTCGAGGTACAAATCGGCGATGTTACTCAAGTGAACAATGCGATCCAGTGCTTCGCTCTGAACGCCGTGCTGCTGGCATAGTTCGTAACAGAGGAGGGAGGCGGATTTTTCCAGATCATGGATCAAGTGCGCGCGTTCGGCGGTGTCGTTAGTGGTGTGGTGGTCGATGATCACCCAGTTGTCCTGATCAAGTCGGGATTCGAAGGACAAGTCACAGACCCAGGCGGATTTCTCACGCATCGGGCGCATTTTCCAGCCGGTGTAATTCCACGCTTCCAGCAGTATTTCCTTGTGAAAAATGTGTTTTGCCAGTCGTTGCAGCAGTAATCCGGAGAGCAACCCGTCCAGGTCGCTTTCGTGAGTGAGTATTTTATCCGGCTGCGGCAATGAATTCATTCGGCGGCACCCTAATACTGTTCGCCAGAGGAGGCCAGACCCCTTTGAAAACTATTTTGCTTTAAGCGGATCACTGTTTTACACCAACATGAACCGCATGAGTTTGTTTGATTTGAAGGGCGATGTTGCTGTCGTGATTGGGGCCACCGGTGTGTTGGGGGGAGCGATTGCGGACGGGCTGGCTGGGGCAGGTGCTAAGGTGGCAGTTCTCGGGCGGAATGCTGAACGAGGTGCCGCGCGGGTCGATGCGATCAAGGCCGCCGGCGGTGAAGCTATCTTTGTCGCGGCTGATGCCAGTGACCGGAGCAGCCTTGAGACGGCGCGGGATGAAGTCGAAAGCAAGCTCGGCGGGATTTCTGTCCTGGTGAATGCCGCAGGTGGGAATGACCCGAAAGTGACCGTGACGCCGGAGAACAAGTTCGAAGATATCCCGCTGGAAGCGTGGAATGGTAACTACGATCTGAATCTCGTCGGGGGAGCCATGTTGCCGTGTCAGGTGTTTGGGCCAGGCATGGTAGCGCGCAAAAAAGGCAGCATCATTAATATCGCCAGCGTATCGGCCCATCTGCCTTTGTCGCGCGTGGTAGCCTACTCTTCGGCCAAGGCTGCCGTACTGTCATTGTCAAAGTTTCTCGCGCGCGAGTGGGCGCCGAGTGGCGTGCGAGTGAACACGTTGACTCCCGGGTTCTTTCCGGCGGAACAGAATCGCAAGCTCCTGTTTAACGATGATGGCACGCCGACCGCACGGACCGAGGCGATTTGGGGACATACGCCGATGAATCGGTTTGGTGAAGCTAAAGAACTTGTCGGTGCGGCAATCTTTCTGGCGAGCGAACAGGCCAGCAGTTTTGTAACGGGAACGGATATCTGTGTGGATGGCGGATATCTGAGCCAGACGATTTGAAAATTCAATGAGTGTTTTTTCTGCCATCGCTACCGGCAGCTTGACGGTAACTTCGGAGCAAGTTGCGGAACTCGTTGCCCGGACCTGTCCACGCAACAATTACCAGGGGAAGAAAGTCCTGCTGATCGTGCCCGACGGCACTCGCACCGCGCCGGTGGGACTGATGTTCAAGGCCATCTTCGATGAGTTGGGGGAAGTGACCGGCGCGCTGGATGTGATGATTGCGCTGGGCACTCATCAACCGATGAGCGAGGTGGCGATTTGCGAGCGTTTGGAAATTTCGATGGATGAAAGAGGCGGTCGATATAAGTCAGTCGAGTTCATTAATCACGAATGGGATAATCCCGCGGCCTTGCGGCGAGTAGGAACGATTACCGCTGCCCGGATTCGGGATTTGTCTGATGGCCAGTTCGAGATGGACGTGCCCGTGGATGTCAATAAGCGGGTTTTTGACTATGATGAAATCATTATCGTCGGTCCGGTCTTCCCTCATGAAGTCGTCGGTTTCTCCGGTGGCAACAAGTATCTGTTTCCGGGTGTGGCGGGTCCGGAAATCCTGAATTTCTTTCACTGGCTAGGGGCGGTCATTACGACGCCAAAGGTGATTGGGACCAAGCAGACGGCGGTTCGAAAGGTGGTGGATATTGCGGCGGAATTTGTCACGGTTGACAAGCGATGCTTTGCAATGGTCGTGCGGCCGGATAAAAGCCTGGCTGGATTATTTGCCGGCACACCGGAGAACGCGTGGGAGGCGGCGAGTGATTTGTCCCGTGAGACGCATATCACTTTCAAAGACCGGCCGTTCGAAACGATCCTGTCTTGCTGCCCTCTGATGTATGACGAAATCTGGACGGCGGGGAAGGGGATGTACAAGCTGGAACCGGTGCTCGCGGACGGCGGCGAATTAATCATATACGCGCCGCACGTCAGCGAAGTGTGTGTGACTCATCATAAAACCATCATGGAAGTCGGTTACCATTGCCGAGATTACTTCCTTAAGCAGTGGGACAAATTCAAGCATTACCCATGGGGGGTTCTCGCGCACTCGGCGCACGTGCATGGGTTGGGGACGTTTGAGAACGGAATCGAGAAGCCGCGCGCGAGGGTGACGCTCGCAACGGCCATCCCGCCCGAGGTCTGCCGACAGATAAATCTTGGATATCGCGATCCGGCGACGATTTGCGTCGAGGATTTCATAAATCGAGAGGATGAGGGTGTTCTCTGTGTGCCCAAAGCCGGCGAAATGCTCTACAAACTGAAGAACCCACCCGACTGGGCGGCGTGAATCAGCGTTTTCGATCTTCCGTGAGCCGGTGGTGAAAAACGTTGTTTCCGACCGGGAAGCAATGCAATAAGCAGGAATGAGTTACGCGATTCCCGCTTTGATTGGATTGGCTGCCGGATTGATTGGCGGATTGTTCGGTGTTGGTGGCGGCGTGGTGATGGTGCCGGCCATGATTTTTATGCTCCGGATGGATCCCAAACTGGCCGTCGGGACTTCCATGACCATCGTTATCTTCACGGCCATCTCGGCAACGATGAAGCACATTGGCAATAACAACATTGATTGGAAAGTCGCGCTGCCATTCATGCCGGCAGCGATTATTGGCGGCTGGCTGGGCGCGCAGTTGGTGCATCAAGTGTCGTCGGATAACCTCAAGCGGATGTTTGGCGGCTTTTTGCTCCTCGTGGGTGCAAAGATGTTGTTCGGTAAATAAGAAAGCCGCCGAATTAACGGCGGCTTTGCAAAATTTGTTTTTATCCTGAGATCAAGCCGCCAGCTTTTCCGTCACGAAATTCTCCAGCTTGACGGTGTCAGCGGCAAAGCGGCGAATGCCATCGGCCAGTTTCTCGTTCGCCATTGCGTCTTCATTGTGCAACCAGCGAAACGCTTTCTCATCAAGTGAAATCTTTTCGTCGCCCATTTCAGTTGCAGTGGCTGGATCGAGTTTACGTGCGACGTCACCCTTGGTTTTCTGCATTTCTTCCAGCAGCGTCGGACTGATGGTCAGTAAGTCGCTGCCGGCCAGTTCGATGATTTCTCCGACATTGCGGAAACTGGCCCCCATGACCTCGGTCTGGTAACCGTGCTTCTTGTAGTAATTGTAGATTTTGGTGACGGACTGCACGCCCGGGTCCTCCTGGCCGGGAAAGTCTTTCCGGCCGGTTTCCTTTTTGTGCCAGTCGAGGATCCGTCCCACGAATGGCGAGATGAGTTGGACACCGGCTTCACCACAGGCAGCCGCCTGAGCGAACGAAAAGAGCAGCGTGAGGTTACAACTGATTCCATCCGACTTAAGTTGTTCGGCGGCTTTGATGCCCTCCCAGGTCGAAGCAATCTTGATGAGGATGCGTTCCTTTTCGATACCGTTTTTCTGGTATCGGGAGATGAGTGATTTGGCTTTGGCGATGGTGCCTTCGGTGTCAAAGCTCAATTTGGCATCGACCTCGGTCGAAACGCGATTGGGGACAATTTTAAGAATTTCGCTGCCGAACGCGGTGGCGATGTTGTCCATGGCGATGCCAAGCAAGGAATCGCCGGAGGCCTCCTGTTTAGCATCACTCAAAGCTTTGGCGACGATCTCCGCGTATTCGGGCATCTGGGCCGCACTAAGCAGCAGGCTCGGGTTCGTAGTGGCGTCGCGAGGTCGGTATTTTCGGATGCTCTCGAAGTCGCCGGTATCGGCGACGATCGTACTGAATTGCTTGAGTTGGTCGAGTAGGTTGCTCATTTTCAGATTGTATTTTCAGGATTTACGGAATTAAAACCATCAATGGGAGCACGATATCTGTCTTCGTCATTGCGTGCGATTTTTTTCTGCGTAATGGGGTGCTCGACCCCAGCGGCGTTTCATCTGAATGGCATGTGAGATTGCGACGCGTCGGAGACGCT
>CALBIE010000160.1 GCA_937893495.1 uncultured Verrucomicrobiales bacterium
GCCTAAATATTGTCTAAATTTGCTCAATTTCGAACAAACTGAGACCTTATTGACATAGGTGGATGTTAGCATTATGTTAGCAGTCAATGGCCAGTGTCCACAAACGCAACGGTTCAAAGTATTTTCATGGGGCTTGGCGGACCAGTGAAAAGAAGCTCAGACTTCGATCAACGAAGCAGACAGACCATAATAAAGCTATGGCTGTTGTGCTCGAATGGGAGCGTGCCGAACGGATGGCTGAAACCGGTACGCTTACCGAAGTTCAGGCGCGTGAAGTCCTCAACGACATCCTGAAGCGAACCGAGTCTGAGTCCTTGAAGATCGTTTCAATTGAAACCCACTGTCGCGACTGGATTAAATCAAAGGAGGTAGGGAAAGCCGCCCAGACGGCGACCAAGTATCGCATCGTCATCGATAAATTCCTCACTGAACTGGACTCCTTGAAGACGAAGCCGATCACGGCGTTAACCAACCGGAATGTTGAAAAGTTCGTTGCCGCGAGAAAAGAGTCTGGGTTGGCACTGACCACCATTCAGCAAGACATTAAAATATTGCGTTCGTGCCTTCGGTCGGCCTGCAAAAACGGGCTAATTACTCACAACCCTGCGGACATGGTAGAACTGCCCAAGGCTGATTCTGTAGAGCGCGGGACATTTACTGCTGAGGAAGTCAAAATGCTCGTTAAGGAGGCTAGCGGAGAGTGGAAGTCGCTAATTCAGTTGGCCTATTTCACGGGCGCACGAATGGGTGACTGCATTAAAATGGTTTGGACGGGAACTCGTCGTAGTCGGCAGCAACACGAAGGGGTTGATTTCAACAAGGAAACGTTGACCTATTGGACGACGAAGGTCTCGAAATTGATTACCGTCCCGATCCATCGCGAGCTTTTGAAGCACTTGGAAAAGCTCGCCAGCACTGATTCCACAAACCCGTATGTCATGCCGGAAATGGCCTCTAAAGGGCCGGGAGGAAGGCACGGGCTATCGGAAGGCTTCAAACGTATTGTGCTCAAGGCAGGGCTTGATCTCGAAGTCACGGAAGGCAGTGGAAAACGAAACATCTGCCGCCGGACATTTCACGCGCTTCGACATAGTTTCACAAGTGCCTTGGCGAATGCCGGCGTTCCACCGGAGGTGCGTATGAAGCTTGTTGGTCATGCTTCTGAGGCTGTGCACAAGGGTTACACTCACCACGAACTTGAAACCTTACGGGTAGCATTGAACAAGCTGCCGGGGTTGAAGGGATCTTAATCATGCCAAAGAAGAAGAAAGTCGCTGAGGCCGCCCCTCCGTCAGATCAGTTTCCCGAGCAACCAGCGCCGACAGTAGAGGTTTTGACTCAGATTGCGGCCATGCTGCAAATTCAGAAAGGGCTTAGCCCGGTAAAGGCCGTTGAGGAGGCTTGGCGAATATGGCAAACAACGCACGATGCTTGTGCGCATCTGATCAATTGGACAACGAAGAAGGCACCCTATTACGTAGAGCTTTCCAGCGAGTTGGATGGTTTGAAGAACAAAGACGGAATAATTCAATTCAAAAAAGGGTTACGTGTCTTGTTCTCAACAACAGCACCCGGGTCGCAGGAAATGAAGCTGCTAGATTATTTGAAATTCAAGTTCAAAGATCGTGAAAAGGCGGCGCAGGAGTTGGAGGGCTACAAAGCCGGGTTTACCAAAAGCCAGCTAACGCACCTGTACCTTATGATGCTGCTTCCGCGAGGGGACACCGCGCCGCTCAAGGATCTCGATCCTTCGTGGTGGGAAAAACAAAAAAGGGAATAAAAAGTCTTTGGTTTGGTGATTTCAAATCACCTTTTGGATTCTTGGGGGTTAAGTTTGGATTGCTCGCGGAGATTCCTTTGTTTTCACTAATCATGTTTTGGATTCTTGGGGGTAAAGTTTGGATTCTCGTGAAAAGGCGGGGGAAAGCGGTGATGTATAACTTGCGTTCAGAACTTATGAACGCAACCGAAATGACCAAACAGGCGCTGACCGATAAACGGTCGGTGAGTCAACGGGTGATGGAGCTAATGCGGGAACGCGATGGTCAACTACCCGTTTGGATACGATCACCTAAAAGCGGCCCCGAGCATTACTGTGGGCTTAGTCGAGCGAAACTCTATGAGTTGAGCGGCAAGGGGAGGATTCGCAGTAAGTCAATCCGGGAACCGGGGCAAATCCGGGGAACGCGCCTCTTTGAGTTGGCCAGCATTCTTTCATTCATTGAAACACAAGGGGAGGATGTCGGAATGAAGGAGGTGCCAGATGCAGCCTGACAAGCGGCGGGACACGGAGCCAGGGGACTGCCGGCCAGCGTCTGAGCCCTCTCCCCGTTTTCCACGCGTGCTTGAACTGCCGGGCTCGTGTCAGTCCCTTGGTGAAGTTCTTCCGGCCCTGCTGGAAGAAATCAGGAGGGGGTTGCATTGAATGGGTCCATTCGACCGGGAATTTCCCCGGAAACATTGGCGGCGGCGGGCGTTGTGCTTTCGACCGGCAACCCTGACCGACCGGCACCGGGCAGCATCGCGATTCCGTATCACGACCTGACCGGACAGCCGACCAGTTTTTGCCGTTGGCGACTCCCTAAGACATTGCCGAGCGGGCAGAAATACGATCAAGCCGACGTCAGCGGGACGCGGGCCTATATCCCGCCGCAGTTCCGCAGTTTCCCGACCGGAGGCGACTTGGTTTTTATAGAGGGCGAATTCAAGGCGTTGGCACTGGTGGACGCCGGCATAAGGGCCATAGGCCTGCCGTCCTTCAATGTTTATGTCAACGACGCCGAGGGCCGGACGCGCATGCTAGACGGTATGACTGACGCCATCCGCTACGCCAAGCCGGATCGTTTGCTGTTCGTGGGCGACACCGACACGGCGACCAATTATGGCTTTGCCCGAAATGCGGCATGGTTGGCCGGCAACGTGGCTGTGCCGGTATTGCTGCCGAGGCTTCCTTTCAACGGCCCCGGCAAGGGCGTTGACGACATCCGTGCGACGTTGGTCGACGGATTCGATGCGTTCTGGCAGGACGTGATCGCAACTGCGGAGGACATCGATCCCAAGGCGGGGCCGGGACCGGTGGCGGTGCGGTTGCTCACACGGGAGGCGGACGCCATCAGCGCATTGACCGGCGCGGCGAAGGACAAAGAACGACGGCGGGTGGTGAAAATGGTGGCCGAGTGCAGTTCCCCGATGACGTCCGAGGAATTAGCGCGGGTGGCGGGCGCAATCTTCGGGGTCTCGCACCAGTCGATCCAGAAGGAAGCCGGTTTGCAGGAGATGCCCACCAATGACCGGAAGCGGCCCCGCGCGGGCCAGCGGGCACCGGAGAAGGGCAAATGGTTTTTTCTCCCCAATGAGAACGTGACCATCACCGAATCGGCGCAAGGCATCTTCGCGGAGATCGCCAAGTCGCACAGCCTCTTTTCCCGGGGCGGGCGGGTGGTCGAGATTATCACCGGACAGGATGATGCGACCCTGCTTGAATTGGTGACGCCATCCGCTTTCCGGTCGCGGCTGGAAACCTTCGGGCACGTTGTGGGCGAGGAAACATTGATTTCCGGCAATCTGAATCTGAAGCAGCGGATTTGCCCTGAGGCGACGGCCAAGGCGTTGCTGGATACGCGCGAATCCCGCGAACTGCTGCCCGGTATCGCGTTGTTGGTCAATTGTCCGTGCATTACCGAGCGGAACGGGGGCATCAAGGTTTTGGGGCGCGGCTACCATCACGACAACGGGGGCGTCTATGTCCTGCGGGGCGCGATTCCGCCGACCGTCGAGGCCATGACAGCGGTTGCGGACCTAGGCGCGTTGCTGGCCGATTTCGACTTTGCGACACCTTCGGACCGTTCGCGGGCGTTGGCGTCCCTGATTACGCCGGCCATGCGGATCGGCGGCTTCTTTGGCGGGGCCAATATTCCTGCCGACATGGGCGAGGCGGACCAATCGCAGAGCGGCAAAACCTACCGGCAAATGGTGGTGGCGGCACTCTATAGAGAAAAGCCCTACGTGGTTTCCCAGCGCAACGGGGGCGTGGGTTCATCTGACGAGAGTCTATCCCAAGCAGTCATTGCAGGCCGTCCGTTCATCCTGTTCGACAACATCAGGGGGCGGATGGACAGTCAGCACTTGGAGGCATTCTTGACGTGCGGTGGAATGTTCCCTGCGCGAATTCCACACAAGGGCGAAGTACAGATCGACACGACCCGCTTCTTTGTACAAGTGACGAGCAACGGCATTGAGGCGACGCGGGACTTGGCCAATCGGGCGAGCCTGATCCGCATCCGCAAAAAGGAGGCCGGATTCCATTTCCGCGAATGGCCCGACGGTCCCGGCCTGCTGGAACACGTTTCGACCCATCAGGCACACTATCTCGGGTGCATCTTCGCCGTGATTCGTGAATGGCACAGCCGGGGCAAACATCGAACCAAGGAACACCGGCACGACTTCCGCGAATGGGCGCAAACCTTGGATTGGATTGTCCAAAACCTGTTCGATGCGGCCCCATTGATGGACGGGCATGAGGGAGCGCAGCAACGGGCCAGCAACCCGGCTTTGACATGGCTTCGCAAAATGGCATTGATCGTCAAGACGGCGGGCCAGAACGGCGAAGAGTTGACCGCATCCGGCATCGTCGAGATGTGCCGGGGCCATGACATCGAAATCCCCGGCCTGCGGGATTTGGAGGAAGATCAAAAGGCCAATCGGCGGGTGGGAGTTTTGTGCAAGAAAATCTTCAAGGAGTCGTCCAAAGTCGAGATAGACGGGTTCACCGTGACGCGAATCGAGCGCGAAGAATACAACCCGACCCAACGAAAAGACGTAACCGTGCGGGCCTACCTTTTTGCGTACGAACCGGAATTGCGTACCACTGCGTACAACCCTGGGAACTTTTCTAAACAGCCCCTTAGTATTTCAGAATATAGTAGCGGTTGTACGCATGGTACGCAAAGCGCGGAAAATGAGTCTGAAGAATTGGAGGACGTGCTCCTTGTTTGACGATCCAATCGACCGAATCGTGGCTGAGATTCACAGTCTCGGCGCGAGCATTCACACCGACGGCGAGCGGCTGGCGCTGACGCGGGCAAGCCGGATTCCGCCGCAGCTAATCGAGGACGTGAGGCAGCACAAACCGGAACTGCTAGCCCGCTTGGGAAAGCCATACTGGCGGGGCAACGTCATCGTGATTCCGTTTGACTCCGATCCCCGGTTTCACTGGTGGCGCGGCGGGCAGGCATTGTCTGAGACGAGACGGGAGTTCCCCAAGGTGTGACGTTCTCAGTGCCCCCCTGTAGCTCGTTCTCCGGTTCACCGAGGGCGACGACAGCGGGCGGTCCTGCTGACGTGGCAGAGAGGCATGAGACGCAACATTTTGGCATCTGAAGACCTGAAACGCCTCGAACGCGTGATGTTGCGGAAGGGTGGCGCAATGCCAATGCGCGAAGTTACCCGTTGCTACGGGATTCCTCGTTGGATAATCGACGGAGCCGTTCAGGGAGGATGGGTGACAACTTACTTTCGTAAGCCTCCGGGGCGTGGTCGTCCGTCTCGGATTGGAGAATTTCGCGAGTTAACTTTTGCTAACTTGCCACCGCGCCGAATTGAGATTGAACCTGGGTTCAGTATGCGACATTGGAGCTTTGCGATGCGCAGCGCTTACACCGCCGTTGAAAGGGGTTCAGTCAGGTTTGGCATACCGGCCATCGTTGATGTCTATCAGTCGGTGTATCGGTGCAAGAGTCGTGAGGGAGCAAGAGCGTCGGCTTCAAGATTGATGAAGCGACGCGATGTTCA
>CALBIE010000161.1 GCA_937893495.1 uncultured Verrucomicrobiales bacterium
TTGAGCAGTCCAAACGGGCTCGTGCTCGCGGGCGGCGACCTGTATGTCTTGAACCAGGCCGCCAACACGGTCGGCAAGTACACCACCGCAGGAACGCCGGTGAACGCCTCGTTGATCACCGGGTTGGACTTCCCCTACGGCATCGCGGTGTCGGGCACGGATCTCTATGTCGTGAGCCTGGGTTCGAGTCCGAATTCGGGCACGGTCGGGAAGTACACGACCGCAGGGGCGACGGTGAATGCCTCGCTCATCGCCGGACTGAACAAACCGTGGGGCATTGCGGTATCGGGCGGTTCGCTCTACGTCGTGATCGGCGACAACGGCACCGCGCCTCGAATCGCGACCTACACCACGGCCGGCGTACTGGTCAACCCATCCCTGATCGCGTACCCCGCAGGCACGCCGGTCGAAGAAGTGGTGGTGTCCGGACCAGACTTGTTCGTCATTATCAACGGTTCCCCCGGCCGGGTTGAAAAATACACAACCTCGGGAACGCTGGTGAACGGCTCGCTGATCACGGGCCTGCATGCCCTCGGTCGCATGGTGGTGGCGGGGACCGATTTGTATCTCACGGCACAGGGAACCTCGCCAGGTGTCGCCACCGTGGGGAACTACACCACTGCGGGAGGTATCGTGAATGCCTCGCTGGTGGGCGGTCTGAATTCCGCCTACGGCATCGCGGTGCAGTGCAATTCGATTTACGAACCCTACTGCTTCACCAATCTGGCCGGCTCGACCCTCATTCCGGGCAACACGCAGGGCACGGGTCCCGCCGCCCAGTTTTCCGAACCTTGGGGCGTGGCGGTGGATGGCGCCGGCAACACCTATGTGGCGGATACCCAGAACCACGACATTCGCCAGATTACTCCCGGTGGGGCCGTCACCCTGCTTGCGGGCTCCGGCACGGCGGGCTTTGCCGATGGCACGGGCAACGCGGCTCAGTTTGCCCGACCCACGGGTGTCGCGGTCAACAACGCCGGCACGCAGGTGTATGTGGCGGATTACAACAACCAGCGCATTCGCATGGTCACCGTGCCGAGCGGAGTCGTCACGACCATTGCCGGCATTGGCACGATCGGCACCGCCGATGGCGACATAACCACCGCGCAGTTTCGCAATCCGTTTGGCGTGACCTTCGACGCCCCGCGCAACCTGCTCTTTGTGTCGGATCAGAACAACCAGTCCGTCCGCAAGATTGATCTCGGCCAGCCGTCCGGCTCCGCGACCTTTGTGACCACCCATGCGGGCCTGACCGGAACGGGCGGGTATGTCAACGGCCCTGCCGGCACGGCCCGCTTCAATGCCCCCCGCGGCATCGCCGTCGATCCCGCGGGCAACGTCTATGTGGCCGACTCCGGCAACCTGATCGTCCGCAAGATCGACACGTTCGGTTTTGTCACCACCTTGGCCGGGCACCCGGTCACGCCGTTTTTGCCAGGATGCGATGACGGACCCGGAACCGGTGCCCGCTTCAGCAATCTCCAGGCGATCAGCCCGTTTGGCGGTCCGACCGGCATCGCCGCGGACGCCGGTGGCAATGTTTACGTCACCGATCAGGGCAATCACACGATTCGCAAGATCTCGCCCGCCGGCAACGTCACGACACTGGCGGGTACGGCGCAGGCTCCCGGCGGTGCCGATGGGGTGGGCAGCGCCGCGCGCTTCAACTTTCCCGGCAGCATTGCCGTGAGTGCCGCGGGCCGGCTTTATGTGGCGGATACCCTCAACCACACCATTCGCATCCAGTGCGAGTGCGACCCGGCATCCATGATGATCAGCCTGTTTGCCGGGTTAACCATCCAAGGCTCTGTGGGCTGTCAGTACCGGATCGACTACACGACCTTTCTGAATCCCAGCCCCAACCTTACGGTCTGGACACCGCTGACCACCATTCCGTTGACGAGCAGTCCGTTTGTGTACGTGGATACGACAGTGGTGTCGGGGAGTCGCTTTTACCGCGCCGTTGCCTTGCCGTGAGTAAGGGCCGGAATCACGCATACATTCCCTCCATTCAACTACACCGGCAGCCGATCTCCAAGCTGCGGAGATTGCCCGATGCGATTGCGGATTTTCTGCGCTCCCTCACCAGGCACTGGAACGGCAGACTCATCGATACCACGCCTTTCTGGCTATGGCGTTGCACCCCATTTATCGGGAGCAACGCCATCGACCAGTCTCGCAACGTGAGACCAACCAGTTTCTGCACAGTCGGGCACCAACCCGTTTGACGGGAGAAACTCAGTTCTGACGGTGGCCGAATCATCGCAATCCCTCTATCTTGCCCAGGCGGAAAATGAACCAATCAAGGACTCCAACGTATCGTTGGATTGAAACACCGGCGAGCAAAAGCGGAGAGGAACGTGAGCGAACATGCAACCGAACTCAGATACGCCATCAGCTTTCAGGTGGTGTTGAAATATTTCGGCCAACTGTGCCTCGTGCTCGCACGCGCTGCCGCTCGTTCCGTTGGTGATGTCGGTAAGCTTTGGCGAAACGTTTATTTCGGCATGACCGGGAGCCGGATCGGTGTCGCCGGGCGCACCAGCCGACGGGCAGGCGCCAAACCCAACTGAGACCATGGGGAGAAGACCCCATAGCCGAAGGCCAGCCCACGTCCTAGCGTTGCGCCGTGACAGTATCAAGAAGCATTCGGTCGAATCCTGGATTCGATGCTCAAGCAGTCTCCTCCGAGAAGTCACGAACGACAACCGGTTGACGCGACTGTTTCGCGGGCCGGGATCGTTTTAACCTGAAACGTATGAAAGGACTCCAATATGCCCATTCAACTCAATGAAGAAAACGACGGGAAACTGCTCGCCGTCCACGTCAGCGGGAAACTGACCGCAGCGGATTACGAGCACTTTGTGCCGGAGTTCGAACGCCTCGTGAAACTGCACGGAAAACTGCGCGTGCTGTTCGACATGACCGGATTTCACGGCTGGACGGCCGGCGCGCTGTGGGAGGACACCAAGTTTGCGCTGCATCATTTCAGCGACATCGATCGCCTGGCGGTGGTCGGCGAGAACAAATGGCAGGAAGGCATGGCGACGTTCTGCAAGCCCTTCACGAAGGCGACCGTAAAATACTTCGATCATGCCGATGCCACGGAGGCGCGGAAATGGTTGGGCCAAGGATAACAGGTCCGCATCTCGCTCTATTCGCTCGGCCGGCTCGATCCGGCTGATAAAATCGTGCGCGCAAACCTGACCCGGAAACAGATTGAAGGCAGTCCTGCGATCGAGGCGCTCAGCCGGTGACTCGTCAATTCGGGGAGCACTATCACCGCTACTTTGGCTGGCCTTACTACCGGGAAGGTGACGCGTTGTGGCGCTTGAGCGGATTTCCAATTTTGGAATTTCCGTCCAAACCGCACTCAATCAAGCCGTCGGTCCGAAGCAGCCCGTCCCCTGAACGTGCCGAAGCGCATCAGCGAAGCACGCAAGCCGCGAACGGCTCTTTTCGCGGACCGTGCTCGGGGCGGTCTGCCCGCTTTCGTCGGGAACAATGATCCCCTCAATTTCCGCCAGTGGAATCCAATCAGCCAGTCCCTTGCGCCACGCACTGTCCCGCGGCGACATCGTGCCATCAGCCAGATGTCGATTCATCTCCTCCGGCGAGTAGGGCCCGAACTGTTTACCATTTCGATGGATGAATATTTTCATGCGAGGAACGGCGCTCAGTTCTACGGCGAAAACAGCTCTGCAAAAAGCAACTTTTCATGTCGAGCCCAGTGTTTCATCGATTCCGTATGGACAAAAAGGCACCGAGCGCGGCACGGCAGCAATCCAATTCAAAGCCCCGTAGCAGCCGAGATAACGCGTGCCGCGCCGTAGCTGGGCGAAGACGGGAGGCTCAAAACTACAGGTCGATCAGAGCCTTCTCACGCCGGCTGCTACAGTATTACAATTTGCTCTGTCGTCGCGCATGGGGTTCGAATCCATCTCCGTTAATCAGTGTGCCTCCGCGTGAATCCGTGGCTGAAACACTTTTCTGGCGGAGTGACTCAGGCTTAGGGTTTCACTGCCGCTTCAGCTTCGCGAAGGAGGATGTGAAATTCCAGCCAGTCGGTGGCTTGAACTTTGTAGTAGCCGTCTTCCTTCGCCGCCTCCCGGTCTGCCAACCAGGCGCGGGCCTGCTTCAGGTCTTCGCGAGCCTTGTCCTTGTCGCCGCGTTGGGAGTGCAGCAGACACAGGGCGAGTTGATTGAGTTCCGGATGCCACTTGGTTGCGACGGACTTCTCCAGCCATTCCTGCGCCTTGTCCAGGTTACCTGCCCGCAGTTGCGCCATCGCGGCGACGTGCGGATAATGGCCTTTTTCGACTTCTCTGCTTGCGGGTATCTCAGCCAAAGCAACGACTTGTTCCCATGGAACAGTCTCTTCCGGTGAAAGAATCGCCATCCGGGCCAGGGCGTAGCCATTGAAGGTTTGTGTCGCCTTGTCCGCCGTTTCCGCCAGCGCTTGCTTCACGTATTCCCGGTAGGCATCCGTCTTCCCGGACAGCAACAATGTCGCCGCATATTCATACCATTCGCCGAGATTGGCTTTGTCGCCCAACGCCTTCGGATAAAGATCAACTGCCTTGGCCCAGTCATTCCGCAAGACCGCATCCCGCGCCAACGACACTGGCAAAAGGGTGTCGCCCGGACGCAGCGCGATCAACGCATCAAAGACGCCGTCCTTGCGACGGATGAGCTTTTCGATTCGATTGTAGCGGGGCTGATAGGTGAATCGCCCCGGGGGCAAACCGTCGAGAACCTCACTGTAATAGGTGGCCAAATCCTGCCATCTCCGGCCTTCGGTCAGGGAATTGTTCCAGCGCTGGCGAAGCGCTTCATCCTCTGGTTTCAACCCAAAGACGCGTTTCCAGTCGGCGTCGGCGGCATCCCACTGTTTGAGCCTGCCAAAAGCCTCGCCACGCAAGGCCAACAGTGCGACGTCTCTTGTCTCTGCCGCCAGAGCCTGATCCAGAAAGACGAGCGCCTGATTCCAATCTTCCCGCTTGGAATACCAGCCGCCGATCTCAGCCGCCAGGATCGGACGCCCCACGGTCACCTTCTCCAGCAAACCTTCGTGGGTTGCGGCCTCGCTCAAAACCTTCTCCCGGGACTCTTGATCCGTCGCCAGATCGAAGGCGCGCCGGAAGGCCGCAGCGGCTTCATCCGCCTGCCCCCGCCCCGCATGGGCTCGGCCAAGGGCAAGGTCGAATTCCTGCAGCCCGGCCGTCCGGAATCTTTGCCGAAGCCCGGCCGCTTGAATTGCGTTGGCATTACGCGTCACGGACAATCGCATGCGACCGAACGCGTGTTGCCCAAACTGGGATTCGTGTCGCAGACGAATCCGCAGATGTGTCCCGCTCTGCCGTCCGAATGGCGCCTGCGCGGCAAACACGGCGGTGCGAGCCAGAGGGATTCCCTTGTGATAGGTCACCCAGCCGGTCTTGGGGTCGCCGTCGATCGCCGCCTCAAGCCTCTGGCTGGCCTCCGGGTGATCCGTCCAGGAATTCAAAAATTTAATCGGTCGCCAGTCATTGGGATTCTCCGCTGAAGCCGCCTCCGCCTCGAATTCCGTTAGCACCACGTTGCCGTTCCCCGGTGAGCGTCCGTGTGATCCGAATGCCACCGAAGGGTGCGTGAGAGCCTCCAACCGGATGGCCGTGAGCGGACCGCCCGACCATGTCGCCGCAAACTCGTAAACCTCCTTTTTCGGGTTCTCACCGCCGGCCAGGATGGAGCCGTCACCCAACGCGGTCAGGGTTGCCCCGCCTTGGGAGGTCACCCGGGACGGTTTCA
>CALBIE010000162.1 GCA_937893495.1 uncultured Verrucomicrobiales bacterium
CGGGAACCGAGGTCACTCAAGTTCAACCGTTTCCCAAGCTGGACACCGCCCTCCATATCAAGGATATCCATTTGAATCCTCGGATTGCTCTGTGACCAATCAATCCGAATGCGGCCGAAGTTTTCCTTGTGAAACGTTTTGGACATGGCGCGAAAACGATTCTCCGTCGGCGTGCCGCGCGGATGAATCTGGTTCAGGCTGCTTGAGGTGAAATCGTAAATCGGATACGGCATGTTTTCATCAATCCTCGAAAGTTCGGACCAGTGCCGGTCGCCGCTGATAATCACGACTCCATTCGCGCGGGTCGTTTTGATGAGTTGAAAGAACCGTTCACGCTCAAGTGGCAGATTCGACCACGTTTCCTGTCCGGCCGCCTCGGAGATGCATTGGATGCTTGAGCCGACGATTCGCAGTTCAGCCGGTTCGCGGAGCTGATCCTCCAGCCATTTCCACTGCTCGTCGCCCAGCAGCGTGACCGACGGATCGGGATTCGGATAATAAGGTCCACCCGTCCGGCGCTCGCCCTTCTTCAACGGACCGCGGAAATAGCGCGTGTCCAGCATGATGACCTGCACCCGTTTTCCCTGAGGGCCAAATATCCGCGCTTCGTAAACACCTGCACGCTTTCGGCGCGGTGAATCGGGCGCATCGTCCCAGAAATCCACGAACATCTTTTGAGCCGCGCGTCGCTGGGGATACTCGGCACCGCCATCGTTGACACCGTAATCATGGTCATCCCAGGTCGCCATGGTTGGGAAACCATTAACGAGCGCGGCGAATCCCAAATCGCTTTTGAGCAGGTCATACTTCTTTTGCATCACCGCCATGTCCGACGTATCCGCGTAGATGTTGTCTCCGAGAAAGAGGAACAAGTCCGGCTTCTGCGCGACGATGGTGTTCAAGATTGGCATGGGCTTGTCCTGCTTGATGCACGAACCGAAAAGGATCTGTGATAATACCATTTCGTCGTTCGCCACCGACCTGGCGCCGAAGCATTCGACCGAGGTCGCCATCCACAGGCAAAGCGCGGCTGGAGCCAACCGCCGAGCACAAACTTTTGCAATAATCATCATAACCACTATTCGCTCTCCCCGATTACATCAATTGTTTCACCTTATCAGCGACGGCATTGCCCAACGCCCGATGTCCGTTTTCATCGAAATGGATGCAGTCGGTCTCCGGCACCGTGACGCACTCGGCGGCATCAAGGAATGAAACATTTCGCAAATCGGCAATCTCGCGAAACGCCGCCGCGAATCCCAATGACTTCGGGCGCGCACCATCGAACTTGCGACCGAATGGGCATTGGGCATCGGCCACCAATGCCGGCGAAATGAGCAGAACCTTCGGCGCTCCCTTGTCCGGTCCGGCGTCACTCGTCAACACCCGGTCAGCCAACACTCCCGCCGCATGCGCTATCATCGGCGCGGTCTGATTGAAGTAATCCTTCAGATCATTCGTGCCGAGCATGATAATCACGAGATCAATTGGATTCTGTGATTCGAGAATAATTGGCAAATGCTTCGAGCCATTTTTGCAAACCGTTTCGCACGGGTCGTCGAACACCGTCGTGCGTCCGTTCTGCGCCTCCTCAATCACGAGATAGTCTGAACCGAGTTTCAACTGCATCACGCCTGGCCAGCGCACGAAGGGAGGAAAACGTTCCGCTTCGCTTGCCGGCACATAGCCCCAGGTGTTTGAGTCACCAAAACAAAGTATCCGCTTCACCGCGCGAGGTTAAGAAAGGAACACCGCCAAAGCCAACCCGTATTCGGGAAGCAAAAGACGCATGAAACGCTGTAGGCCGAGTGCCTCACCCGGCGTTTTCCATAAACAGCCTGTTCAAAAACTCAATCTTTGGTAGCAGCCGAAGTAACGAGGCTCAAACTCCTTCGAAAAAACCAATAGGATCAGAGCCTCCTCACGTCGGCTGCTACATTTTTTAACGGTCTGATAAACGGTAAGGCTCGACTCCCGTCGAGCCCTGATCAACACGTCGAAGGACTGAATGAATTCTTTAATCCCTATGGGATGCTGATCAGGGCTCAGCAGGAGCTTCTCCCCACCAGGTGAAAGGTAGCCCGCCCATATTGATGCACATTACCGAGCCAACTGCGCCTTCAGCCAGCAGTAGATGCTGTCGCCAATCTGCCGATAACCTTCCGCCGCGGGATGAACACCGTTGTTCAGGCGACGGATTTCCGTCTTCGTGCTCGCATTGGCGGGGGCCAGGCGTTGCGGGTAGTTTCGAAGGCAGTCCAGATTCACGTTGGCCGGCACGAGGAAGACATTTTCCTTCTCGCGATTGCCAAACTGTTTCGTCATCCGTTCGACAACGCGTTGTTGATTGCGTTTATACTGCCAGCGGGTCTGACCACTGCGATAATTCGCGCCAAATGCATCCTGACTGCCCGCCGGTGGCACGAGCAGAAGCGCGCCGATCTTCGTCTCCACACTGACGTCGTGAATCATCTTCAACAGCGTCTCGTAGTGCGTCAACATCCGGTCGATGCGTTCCTCAATCGTTTCTTCCGTCGCGCTGAACGTGTCATTGCATCCCAAGAGTATCGTGACGAATTCCGGGGCCTTGTCGTCGTT
>CALBIE010000163.1 GCA_937893495.1 uncultured Verrucomicrobiales bacterium
TCGACCAAATCTACTCCAAGTTGAACAACCTCGAGATCGAGATTGTGGATCAGGCTGAAGTGGACACCGTCAAACAGCCGGAGCCCGCCGAGGAGGAAGATGAAAAGGAACGTGGCCGACTGGATATTCTCGATGATCCAGTCCGAATGTATTTACGGCAGATGGGCAAAGTGCCGCTGCTGACCCGCGAACAGGAAGTGACCATTTGCAAACGAATGGAAGTCGCCGAAAATGAACAAAAGCAGCTCATTTACAATTTCGGTTTTGCCGCGAAAGAACACATTGCGCTGGCGGAAAAATTGCTTTCCGATCCGCCCAAAGAACGTTTTGACCGGGTCATTGTGGACAAAAAAATCGAAAGCAGAGATCAGCATTTGAAGGTACTGCAGCAAGTGACCCGAAAAGTTCGGGAATTGGACCGAAAAGTGGACGAAAATTACGCGCGCTGGCAACAGACCTCGGAGCCTACCTCCAGTAAAAAACTTTTCAACGTGTTCAAGACGAGTGATGCGAAACTCCAGAAGGTCCTTTCCAAGTTTTGCTACAAGCAGACGGTCATCGAGGAAATGGTCCAGGTGACGCAGAATATTTATGACAAGATTCGCGCCAGCCAGCGGGTCATCGAGAATCTGGAACGCCAGCGTAAATCCGAACAGCAGCAATCCATCATCGAATCCGAGCGCCTGAAGATTATTGCCCTGGAAGGTTTCGTGCGTATGCCACACGAAGAATACCTGAAGGCGTTTCAACAATTAAATCTGTGTGCGGAGCGAGCCAATCAGGCGAGGACGGAAATGGCCGAAGCGAACTTGCGACTCGTCATTTCCATCGCCAAGAAATACACCAATCGAGGTCTCCCGTTTCTGGATCTCATTCAGGAAGGCAACATCGGCCTGATGAGGGGTGTGGAAAAATTCGAGTATCGCCGCGGCTACAAGTTCTCCACGTATGCCACTTGGTGGATACGCCAGGGAATCACCCGTGCCATTGCCGATCAGGCCCGCACCATTCGCATCCCGGTACATATGATCGAAATCATCGGCAAGATGATGCGAGCACAAAAAGAGCTGTTTCAGGATTACGGCCGCGAACCCACACCCGAGGAAATAGCAGATGAGATGCAACTCTCCTGCGAGCGGGTCCGCGCCATTCTCAAGATGGCTCAAAACCCCATTTCGATGCAGGCCACGGTCGGCGACAGCGATGACGCCTGTTTTGGAGACTTCATCGAAGACCGGGCGGCGGAAAATCCGTCGGTGATGACGGGTGCCAGCCTTTTGAAGGACAAGCTGGATCAGGTGTTGACCACGCTCAGCGAACGCGAGCGCCGGATCGTGGAGATGCGGTTCGGACTGGCGGACGGTTACGGCCACACGCTGGAAGAACTGGGCAAGCACTACAAACTCACCCGGGAACGCATCCGCCAGATTGAAGCGAAAGCGTTGCGCAAGCTGCGTCACCCGACGCGAGCTGCCCAATTGAAAGGCTTTCTCGAGACGGCGGACGAAGGGGAAGTTGCGGCGGCGGCTTGAGCCTGGAATTCAGTCCAACCAGTTTTGGCCGGAACCCGAACACACGGCGAAGGGTTTTCCGTGCCGACGTGCGAACACACGTAGATCTGATTCGAGTATTATGCGTCCGCAGCCTTGCCTGAGAGTCTGTCAAAGGCTGCTCCGCGCCGAGCGAATTCGAGAAACGACACGAGCGCTTCGCGCGGGCGCTTAATCATTATTGTTCCGACTCGCGTTTATTCGCGGTAACCGAACTGAATCATTTCAGCCCAGTGATCACTTTCCCAAATACTTCGATGGGTTGCGAATCCGATCGAGTCGCTCAACTTCGTGTTCATCCACCACGGCCTGCCGCTGTCTCTGCTTATTCGCATTCGCAATTGTTTCTGGTAGCGACCAAACCTGTTTTGCCAATCGCACGGCGGCGAGCCAAATAAGTTTCAAAGTGTGCATAATCGCGGACCGACATTCTCGCAATTCTCTACAAATCGCGCCAACCTCGTGAACAAGCCGTCAGATTTCACCTTTTCTTTACGCAGAGGGTCTTTCGTTAGCGGGAGCATCGGACTCCGGCAGGACTCCAATCTTTTGAGGGCACGGAGAAGCGCCTCGGCCAATCCGGATTCGGCCTGTTCGACGCCAGGGTAAATAAATCTTTTCATGTTCGATATTTGCATCGTTTCGCTGTTGTTTTTACAAAACTTCAACGCCCGCCCGGGCGCCTATCCCTTAAACCGAGATGGCCGGAACGGAACGCCGCCACCATGCCCAACGGAACCTGGGCTTCCGCTTCAACCACCCGGGCGCGCATCTCGGCCACCCGAGCTGTCATTTCCTGTTCCACCGCCACGGCGGCAGCTCGGCGGATTTCAGCATGCGCTTGTGCGATAAGCTTATTGGTTTCCGCCTGCTCGGCCTGAAGCTTTGCACCGACGTTTTCACCCACATTCACGTCGGCGATGTCGAGAGACAGAATTTCAAAAGCCGTGTTGGCATCGAGCGCTTTATCGAGAACGGTCTGCGAAATTCGGTTGGGATTTTCCAGAACCTCTTTGTAAGTCGCCGATGAACCGATGGTGCTGACAATCCCCTCTCCGACCCTCGCGATGATCGTCTCTTCCGTCGCTCCTCCCACAAAGCGGTCCAGATTCGTGCGGACGGTCACCAGTGCCCGGGCCTTGATGACGATTCCATCCTTGGCCACACCGTCAATGGTCACTCGGCCCGAAGCGCGAGCCGGGCAGCTTATCACCAATGGGTTGATGGATGTCCGCACAGCCTCGATCACGCTTTTGTCGGTGCCCTTGGTGGCGAGGTCAATGGCACAGGCGCGATCAAAGATGAGATTAATGCTGGCCTTTTTCGCGGCAATGAGAGCGAGCACCACCATCGCAACGCTTCCACCCGCCAGATGGTGCGTGGAAAGCTCGTCAATGCTAATCAGCACCCCGGATCGCACAGCGGCAATACGGTTATCCACGATCAAACCGACCGGGATTCGCCGCAACCGCAAGGCGATCAATTCGGTAAATGTAACTTTGGCTCCGGAAAACAGGGCTCGAATGTAAATCAGCCCGAAATTGATGACGAAGGCGGCGAATACGAACAACACAATCGCACCAATGCCAAAGAGCGCGAGTTGCAGTTGACCCGAAAGTTTATCTGCCAAAGCCAGAGTTGGAATTATCATTTCGTAGAGTTTGGTCGTTCAAGGAAGTTTCCGGCGGTTCGTTTTCAACGCCCGTAAAGCGATTGTCCCGAATTCAAAACTCCGCCGGTACCAGCGCGGAGATTTCCGGAGTCGTGAAGAAACGGCACCTGAGTCACTGGATACCGCAAGGTCGAGAGTTGTTTGAACGATGGCAAAGATGATCCGGGAGTTTCTATTGAATCACCAGCTAAATCGCATCGCTTGCTGACTTATTTGTTCAACTACCTGCTCCTCCAGAACAGTTCAGGACACTGGTTGAAGTCTTTCGACACTCCGGACCCCATTTTCAGTCCTGCGAATGGGGAAATTCCCCGCGCTGATATTTTCGACGGGATAAAGAAAAAGCCGACAACGCCTCGCAGCGCTGCCGGCTGATATTTTAACGACGGTTTCCGATTAACCCACTTTGGGCGGAGCAAACCCGTCGCGGTATTCGCGCTTAAGAATTTCCTTATTCGCCTTGTCGTGATTGGTGAACCGGTGTTTGGTCGCGTCCCAAAGCAACTCTTCACCCGGATAACGCGTGGCCTTGACGGCCAGCAGCGCCGGTTCGGTGATCCGAACGCCAATCTGGAATGGTGTCCAGAGCGGCTTCTCACTGCCGAGACAGCAGTCCGCCCAGTCTTTCCAGTGATTGCGCGGTTCGACCTTTGGCCGTGGCTCGTCTTTGATTTCTTTGCCATTCCGGAAAATCTGGAGTCCGCCGTTGGCCTCGAGCAACAGCGTGCCTTCCTCGCAAACCACCATGGTGCGATTCGCGCCAACCTTCATGTTCGGAAGTCCAAGCGCGGCAAACGACGGCTGAATCGCACTGTCGTTGTAGCGGAGCACGAAATTCTTCCGCGCGAAGTTTTTGCCACCCGGATAGGTAATCGTGCTCTGATTGTAGGCGGAGTGACTGTCGTTGGAGGGGCGGATCGTCGTGGTCTGCACGGCTTCCGGCGACGGCAGATCGTACGCGAAATACAACAGGTCCAGCAAATGGCAGCCCCAGTCCGCCAGTTGGCCGCCACCCGTCGCCCAGCGTGAACGCCAGCGGCGCGGTGCGAGGTCTTCGCTATAGGGCATCTCCGTCGTGAGCGGTCCGCGCCAGAGATCCCAGTTCAGGTTTCCCGGAATCGGTTTGGCTTCCGGCAGCGGAGCCCAGGGCGCCGCGAAGTAATGACCATATTTGACTTCACCGGTCCATACATAAGCTTCCACTGGTCGGCCAAGTTGGTTGCTCTTCAGGATTTCAACGGCCTGCATTCGGCCAGTAATGCACGCTCGCTGATTACCCATCTGCGTAAAGAGGTTCGGCCG
>CALBIE010000164.1 GCA_937893495.1 uncultured Verrucomicrobiales bacterium
GTTGACAAACAACGGTTTAAGGCGGCTGTAAACGGGTCAGTTCTTGACTATTGATACAAGGGTTCCGGTTTCCCATATGTCCGGTCTTCGATTCGAGTCAGCCATCCGGAAAGCGGCGCAGCAGCGCGCGCACTCCAAGACCTGGCGGAAATGTGGTTGCTTTGTTCAAGGTGTTTGATTCCCTGCGTCGTTTGTCACGGGGGCATCTCGGCATTTCGGGGGAAATGGATGATTGGCTGTTCGACGAGCGTGTGCAGGCGAGACGCCTGCGCTACATGAACAGCCAATGGCAGTCGCTTGGCAAAAACATCGTACCGTCTTCGAATTCGGCTTCGAAATCAGAGGCCCTTCCGACCGATGCGAAGCATCGATTTTATCGGGTGGTAATCCCATAATTTCTCTTTCCAAAAAGGGTCGATATCAGGAGCTTGTGAAAAAAATCACAAATTCACTTGCCACCCATTTCACCCCTGTTTAGCTTGCGTTGCGCGCCGGATTTGGCGGCATTTGCGGTCTATGGAAACCACCGATTTTGGCTACAATTCAAAAATTGAAGGCAATATCATTGTCACCCGGGTGGATGCCGCGCTTGGCTGGTGCCGCAAGCATTCTCTCTGGCCGATGCCCATGGGGTTGGCCTGTTGCGCAATTGAGTTGATGGCGGCCGGAGCGGCGCGATTCGACATCGCGCGATTTGGCGCCGAAGTCATGCGTTTTTCCCCCCGGCAATCCGATGTGATGATTGTGGCCGGTACGGTGACCTACAAGATGGCGCTCGCCGTCCGCCGGATTTACGACCAGATGCCCGCTCCCAAATGGGTCATTGCGATGGGGGCCTGTGCTTCGACCGGTGGGATGTATCGCAGCTACGCCGTTTTACAGGGAGTGGATAATATTCTTCCCGTCGATGTGTATGTGGCGGGATGTCCGCCCCGGCCGGAAGCTCTGTTGGACGCCCTGATCAAGCTTCAGAACAAGGTGCAGACCGAATCCATACTCGCCTCTCCGCGGGCGGTGGCGTAAGTCAGCCCGGATGTAGAATTCAAGTTTGTGACCGCTCTCGAACTCGCCAACCAATTGCAGGAACGATTTGGAGATTTACTCTCCGATGCGAATGAGTTTCGTGGCGAAGTGACGTTGGTGGTCGATGGCTGCGGGCGGATTGCCGACGTTTGCCAAACGGCAAAAAACTCGCTTGGCTTCGATATGTTGTTGGATATCACCAGCATCGACAATTATGGCGACGACCCGCGGTGGACGGTGGTTTATGAACTTTACGGTATCGGACACGGGTGTCACCTGCGATTGAAGACCAGTGTCGGCGAGGAGAAATCGGAACTGCCGACGGTTTCATCTTTGTGGGCGACTGCCGATTGGCACGAGCGGGAGATGTTCGACATGATGGGGATACGATTTGCCGGGCACCCTGATCTGCGCCGGATTCTGATGTGGGATGGTTACCCGTATTTTCCCTTGCGAAAAGATTTTCCCCTGGCCGGCAAGGAAACCGAAGTTCCGGATGTCGCCTTCTCCGGAATGGCACCGCTGGAAGGGGGTCCGTTTGTGACGGCCGCAGGCGGAGAGGACACCATTGCGCGTGAGCCGCGAGTAAGGATTCCCGAGGAATAATGGCCACCGTTCAAGACATTGAGGTTCAGGATTCGGTCGGGCGCGCGGCGCAGGCGGCCGAGGCTTGGTCATCCGGCGACGGATCCCGGGAGCTGGAGGGTGAAAAGATGATTCTTAATATGGGGCCATCGCATCCTTCCACGCATGGCGTGTTGCGGGTGGTGCTGGAACTGGACGGGGAAATTATCACCAAAGCGACTCCGGAGATTGGATATCTTCATCGGGGCGACGAAAAAATCGCCGAGAACATGACCTACATGCAGTTCATCCCGTACACGGATCGACTGGATTATCTGGCTCCGCTGGCGAACAACGTGGCCTATGCCCTGGCGGTTGAGAAGTTGATGGGAATCGATGACAAGTTGCCGGCGCGCTGTCAGTACCTGCGAGTGATATGCTGTGAATTGGCCCGGATTTCCGCCCACTTGCTCGGCCTTGGGGCGTTCGCGATGGACCTTGGTGCGTTGACGGTGTTCCTCCACACGTTTACCGAACGGGAAAAAATCTACAACCTGTGCGAGTCGCTCACGGGCGCGCGTTTCACGACCAGTTACACGCGCATCGGCGGTTTGGCCCGGGATTGTCCGGTTGGCTGGATTGATGCCGTCAGCAAGTTTTGCGATGAGGTAGAGGTTAACTACGACGAAACGGAAAAACTGCTCACCCGGAACCGCATTTGGGTGGATCGCACGAAAGATGTCGGAATTATTTCCGGTGAGGAAGCGGTTAGTTTTGGCCTGACCGGGCCGAACCTTCGAGGCAGCGGGGTGAATTACGACGTGCGCAAGGCGCATCCGTATCTGATTTACGATCAATTGGATTTCGAGGTGCCACTCGGTTCAGTGGGTGATTGTTACGATCGCTATCTGGTTCGGATGGAGGAAATGCGTCAGAGCGTGAGGATCATTCGTCAGTGCATCGCCGGAATTCCCGGTGGCTCGGATAATCAGGGAAACGAACGGGTTAATATCGACGATGGCAAAATTGTGTTGCCGTCCAAGGAAAAGGTTTTAACGAGCATGGAGGAGTTGATTCACCAGTTCATCCTGGTGACCCAGGGCGTGAATGTGCCCAGGGGCGAAATTTACTTTGGCGCGGAAAATCCCAAAGGCGAGTTGGGTTTTTACATCAACAGCCGCGGGGGTGGCACGCCGTACCGGCTCAAGATTCGCGCGCCCTCGTTCGCGAATCTCAGCATCCTGCCGAAGGTCCTGCCAGGGCACATGATCAGTGACGTGGTAAGCATTCTTGGATCAATCGATTTTGTGATGGGGGAGTGTGACCGATGAGCTTCAAAGTAACCGCAAATCTCGAACAGGAAATCGACGAACTGATCACGCATTATCCCGAGAAGCGGAGTGCTTCGCTGATGGTGTTGCACGCGGTGCAGGAGCAACTTGGCTGGATTTCGCGGGAAGCAATCGAGTGGATTGCCGCCAAACTGGATTTGAAGCCGATCAATGTTTACGAATTAGTCACGTTCTACCCGATGTTTCGCCAGGAACCGGCCGGTAAATATCAGATCAAGGTCTGCCGCACGCTGAGTTGCATGCTCGGTGGCTCGAATGACCTGTTCAAACACTGTTGCAAGTCACTCGGTCTGGACCCGAAGAAACACGGATTGCAGACGACGAAGGACGGGAAATTCTCCATCGAATTTGTGGAATGTCTCGCCAGTTGCGGGACGGCGCCGGTGGCGATGTTCAATGACAATTTTCACGAGGGAGTCACCCTCGAAGAAGCGGATAAACTATTGAAGAAATGCAAATAGATGGTTGCCCGACCAGGATTCGAACCTGGACAAACAGATTCAGAATCTGCTGTGCTACCGTTACACCATCAGGCACCGATTGGATGCAGAACCTAAGAGTTTTTAACTGAGAGTCAAGCTGAGTATGCCGGAAGAATTTCGCCTCATCCTCAAGAATGCCGACCAGCCGGGTTACACGAGAGATCTCAAGTGTTACCAGCAGCACGGTGGCTATGAGGCGCTGAAAAAGGTCCTCAAGTTGCGGGGTCGCAAGAAGGCGGACGGTGCCAGACAATCGGCCCAGGAATACATTCGCGATGAAGTCAAGACCTCGGGTCTGCGGGGACGCGGTGGCGCCGGGTTTTCCTGCGGTCTCAAGTGGTCTTTCGTGGATCGCCGCGGCGGTAAGCCGATTTATCTCATTTGCAATGCGGATGAATCGGAGCCCGGCACGTTCAAGGACCGGCAGATTATCTACAAGGATCCCCATCAGTTGATTGAGGGGATGATTATCTCGTGCTGGGCGAATGACGTGAAGCTCGCCTACATCTACATTCGCGGGGAATTTGTCGAAGGGGCGCGCATTCTGAATGAGGCGTTGGACGAAGCCCGGAAGAAAAAGTTTCTCGGCAAAAACATCTGCAAATCAGGTTACGAACTCGAGATTCACGTGCACCGCGGCGCGGGTGCCTACATCTGCGGCGAGGAAACCGGGTTGATTGAGTCGCTTGAAGGAAAGCGCGCGTATCCCCGCATTAAACCACCTTACTTTCCAGCGATTCTGGGGCTCTATATGTGTCCGACCATTGTCAACAATGTCGAGACGCTGTGCGCGATCAAACACATTGTCGAATTGGGATCGGATGGATTTGCGAAGCTGGGCACACCCAACAACACCGGAACGCGCATCGTCAGTCTCAGTGGGCATGTCAAGCGACCCGGTTATTACGAGGTGGAAGTCGGCAAGGCGACTCTTGGAGAGTTGATATTCCACGAAAATTTTGGCGGCGGATTGCGCGAAGGACGCCAGTTGAAAGCCATCATTCCCGGTGGCTCTTCGGCCAAGGTGTTCAAGGCCGGGGAGAAGTTCAAGTTGAAGCGCAAGGGCACGGATGGGGGAATGGCGGAGGTCGAACTGGACCTGCTCGATCTGCCCTATGATTTTGATTCGTTGATTGCGGCCGGTTCCATGTCTGGCTCCGGTGCCATTATCGTGATGGATGACTCCACGGATATCGTGGCGGCGCTGGCGAACATCGCGGAATTTTACGCGCACGAAAGCTGCGGGCAATGTACGCCCTGTCGGGAAGGCTCGTTGTGGATGTCCAAGGCGTTGCACCGTTTGACGCATGGAGAAGGGCGCAAAGCGGATGTGGAATACCTGACCGGCATTGCCACGAACATTCAGGGACGCACCATCTGCGCGTTCGGCGAGGCCTGCGCCTGGCCGGTGCTGAGCTTTGTCAATAAGTTCAAGGACGAATTCCTTGCCCGCGGTGAAGCGGATGAGAAAGCTGGCGGCGCGGGACCGGGTACCGACCTGAAAATCGCCGCAAGTCCGGAAAGTTAGAATCTGATACAGGGCATGGCGCAAAAGAAAACGACATCGAAAAAGACGACGACCGAAACGGTCGCACCGCCGCCACTGATCGAGATGATCAGGGTGAGGGTGGACGGTCGTGAGGTCGAAGTGCCGAGGATGGTGCCCGATTGGCAGGGCAATCCGCGGCCGACGACCATGCTGGAGGCCTGCAAGTTTGCCGGGGTGGAGGTGCCGCATTATTGCTATCACAAGAAACTGCCGGTCGCCGGAAACTGCCGCATGTGTCTGGTCGAATTCGGGTTACCCGCGATGGGGCCGGATCGGAAGCCTCTTCTCAATGAGGACGGTTCGGCGAAGGTCAACAAGATGCGCCTGCCGTACGATCCCTCGTTGCCACGCGGCGCAATCGCCTGCGCAACGCCGATTTCGCCGGGCATGGAGATTAATCCAAACTCGGATTGGACGAAGCAGATGCGCGAGGGAATTCTCGAATCGCTCCTGATAAATCATCCGCTGGATTGCCCGATTTGTGATCAAGCCGGCGAATGCAAGTTGCAGGAATACTCGGTTGAACACGGTCAGAGCGAGAGCCGTTTCGCCGAAACGAAAGTCCATAAGCCGAAGGCGGTCGATCTCGGTCCGCGGATCATGCTCGATGATGAGCGTTGTATTCTTTGCACCCGCTGCATCCGGTTTACGAAGGACATCGCGGGTGATGACGC
>CALBIE010000165.1 GCA_937893495.1 uncultured Verrucomicrobiales bacterium
TAGTACTCCCAACGAAAGAATGGGCGGTGAAATCAGGCAAAGAGTATTATGGACTGATCGAATACGAGGAGAGGAATATGGGCGACGGATACTTGATTGCGCGGGAGACTTGGATCTGTGTTGGTAAGACCAAGATTCGGATTCCAGTAGGAATCTACGCAACAATTTTTGGCATGACAGTGTTGTTCGTCTCAATCGGAACGATGGCTGTGATGGGCGTGAAGGAATTGAAAGACAAGAGGCGAACGGTCACCCAACATGACGGTGAAGGAGAACGGCGGGCATGACTTGCCGTTTCGATTGCCATGATGAAATTCGAAACATTTACCCTGTCGATGGGCCCGGCTTCCGCCCGCCGACCCTCTCCTGAGCGTTAGAGGAAAAAAAGCATGGACCCATCGTCGCAAGTTTTGACGTTTGGAACACCTCCAGACGACTTTCCCCTTCGCGAAAGGATCGTGCTTCGCGCTTCGATCGCGTACCTGGAGTCGCAACCGGGAATTTCAGATGTTTCACGCGATACCGATTTCTTGGAGCGGCTACCAAAGGTGAATTGTTGGTATGGTGCCTGCGATTGCCAGCTATTCCCATTCATCTGCGTTCCCGACGCGCCATTCACTGCCGTACCAACTGCCAGAAAGGTTATCAATGAGCTTCGCGCATCAAACTTCAAGAGCGCGCATATTTCTTCGCTCGATACGACATCGATTCCATACCCAGGCTACAATCCAGGCACCGATAACGACGAGATTCACACCGACTCAGACAAGCAGAGCATCTTTCCGAAACCCGAAGATCAGGAAGAAAACGACGATTGGGCGGTATCACCTGCAGATTCGATCCGCTGGCACGAAGAACTCAGACACTACGTGCTCGATGAGCATGTCTTCTATGTGCTTCTTCATACCAAGCCACATCCCCATGGTGAGTTTGAGTTTAGTGAGTGGGTCATCCTGTTCGCGATCGGAGTCTCCCCAGCGACCGGGAACCTCGTAGGCGCGGTCACTCATCAAGCGTGTCATAACTACTGCGATTGATCGCGAACAACCAACGAAGCCCCAATCGGGTCGCCGGGAGTGATTAACTCCCGGCTCCCACACCATCCCCCTTCGCCCTACGGGCTTCGACGTGACTCGCCCGGCATGCGGGTTCCCTATTTCGAGTCGGGGTTCCGATCAGACTCCCCGAGCAGGTTGCTCAGGATAGTGAAACGCGATCCACTGTTGCTTCATGTCCGGAACCCCTTGTTCCTGTAACCAGCGGTTGGTCAGGCCTCGTTAACATTTTCAAACGATAAGTCCGACAGGCTCATAACCCGGAAACTTCTTTCCATCTGCCACGTCATCAAACATTGGCAGGCAAGCGATAGGTTGCCTTCGCCGGGAAACCACTTACTTTGAGCGCAGCAATGGATTCAGGAAACTCAGAACAAAACAATCGCAGGATCGCAATTCTCTACCAGCGAAACGCCGCGCCTGATGAACAACTCGTCGCGCTGTTGGAACAGGAATTATCCAATGCCGGTTATTCGGTATTCATCGATCGCCATCTGGAGGTCGGCATGGCCTGGGCGAAGGAAATCGAACGGCAGATTCGCGAGGCGGATGCCGTGATCCCGCTGATTTCGCAGGCGTCGATGCACAGTGAAATGCTCGCGTTCGAGGTCGAGCATGCGCATGACGTAGCGCAGGCGACGAATGGCCGTCCAATTCTCCTCCCGGTCCGCATCGACTATACCGGCCCCCTCAACGAACCGATGGCCGGAATTCTCGAACCCATCCAATATCTCCTCTGGGACGGCGAACACGCGAACGAAGGTCTGGTGGCTGAGCTCGTTTACGCGTTGAAACATCTGTCTTTCCCGGAAGCGGCCACCGCTTCCCTGCCGGAAAAAGGAAAGCGACTGACGCCGAAGCTGACCTCCAAATTGCTGGGCAGCCAATCCGCGGCACCGAAGACTGCACTGGAGGCCGTTTCGACTTTGCCACGCGTGCTCGAATCCGTGGGCGGTGCCGTCCCGTTGGATTCTGGCTTCTACCTGCCACGCCCGGTGGATGAGCAATTGCTGGACGCGCTCAAGCAACACGACAGCATCATCCTGATCAAGGGCGCGCGGCAGATGGGAAAAACTTCGCTGCTCGCCCGCGGGCTGGCGGCCGCCCGCGAGTCGGGTGATCGCGTCGCGTCGATCGATTTACAAAAGCTCAGCGGCAGCAATCTGCAATCCGCCAACACGCTTTACTTTACGCTCTGCGAATCGCTCGCCGACCAACTCGGCCTGGCCGTGCTTCCGTCGGAAACCTGGGATCCCAACCGCGGCGCCAATTCGAATTTCGAGCGATACATCCGCCGTGAGGTTCTCGGGAGTATCGATGGCAACCTCGTCTGGGGACTGGACGAAATCGATCGTCTGTTCGGCTGCGAGTTCGGCAGCGAAGTCTTTGGATTATTCCGATCGTGGCACAACGAACGCGCACTGGAACCGGCCGGACCCTGGACCAAGCTGACGCTGGTCATAGCCTACGCGACCGAGGCGCACTTGTTCATCACGGACATGAACCAGTCACCGTTCAACGTCGGAACGCGGCTCGAAGTGGACGATTTCTCCAACATCCAGGTCGCGGAGATGAATCGCCGCTATCGCAGCCCATTGAAGACCTCAAGCGAGGTGGATCGGCTGGTCAAACTCGTCGGCGGGCATCCCTACCTGGCTCGCCGCGCGCTCCATGAGCTGGTGACCGACCCGACGCTGAAATTCAATCAGTTTGAGGAAACGGCGGATCAGGACGAAGGAATCTACGGTGATCATTTGCGCCGGATACTGGTGTTATTGGCGAAGGATCCAGAACTGCTTGAAGTCGTTCGCGGCGTGCTCGACGGGATGCCCTGCCCCACCCCGGAGAGTTTTTATCGACTGCGAAGTGCCGGCGTCGTGCGAGGGGGTTCGCAGAACGATGTGCGCCCACGCTGTCGATTGTACCAACTCTATCTGAAGCGACATTTGCGGTAAACCTGTGAGCGCCACGTCTTCATCCTTTTTCGTCACGGGCGGGACGTTGCGTCCGGATGCGCCCTGCTACGTGGGCCGGGCGGCGGATCAGGAGATTCTTGAGGGCCTCACGCAGGGTGATTTCTGTTACGTTCTCACGTCGCGGCAGATGGGGAAGTCCTCCCTCATGGTCCGCACGGTTCAGCGCCTCCGCAAATCGCAATTCGCCGTCGCCGTTCTCGACCTGACGGCCATTGGCCAGAACCTGACGGTCGAACAATGGTATAACGGGTTGATTGAACGACTCGGGCGTCAACTCGACCGGGAAGACGAGTTCGAACAGTTCTGGCGCGAACACCAGCAGTTGAGCCCCGTGCAACGCTGGGTGGCGGCCTTGCACGAAATCGGCCTCACGGCGCCGGATGCAAAAAATGGATTTGTCATTTTCATCGATGAAATCGACGCGGTGCGCAGTCTGCCGTTTTCGACCGATGAATTTTTCGCGGCGATTCGCGAGTGCTTCAATCGGCGCAGCGACGAACCGGAATTCAAGCGACTGACCTTCTGCCTGCTTGGCGTGGCGACCCCTTCCGGACTGATTCGCGACACTCGCACGACGCCGTTTAACGTCGGTCGTCGTATCGAACTACGCGACTTCACGGCCGACGAAGCCGCGCCATTACTCGCCGGATTGGAAAATCGTTTCAACGCGACCCTGGCGGGGAAGATCCTGAAGCGCGTGATCTACTGGACGAACGGTCAGCCGTACCTGACCCAGGTTTTCTGCCGATCCATCGTCGAGCGCGACCACATCGCCACCGTGCATGACGTGGATCAATTATGCTCGGAATTGTTCCTGAGCGAACAGGCACGCGACAAGAACGACAATCTGGTTTTCGTCCGCGAACGACTACTGCGAAGCGAGGTGGATCAGTTCGAGTTGCTTGAACTCTATCGAATGGTCTGGCACGACCGACCGGTGGAGAACAATCCGAGTAATCCGCTCGTGTGCGTACTCCGGCTGTCGGGAATCACTCGCGACGAAGACGGTCAACTGAAAATCCGGAGCCCGATCTATCGCAAAGTATTCAACAACCGCTGGGTGGATATGAACCTGCCCGACGCGGAACTACGGCGCCAGCGCGAGGCGTATCATCGAGGGTTGTTTCGCGCGGCATTGACCGCGTCATTGGTGTTGCTCGTCATCGGGTATCTCTGGCTCGATGCGTACCGCCAGGCGATGCGCGCCGATTCGAGCGCGACCAGCGAGATGGTCGCCCGCCATAAGGCGGAGAAATCGCAGCGCGAAGCGGAGGCAGCCACGAGCCAGGTCACCGATGTGCTCAGCCAGATGGAGATGCAACAGGCGGAGGAAATGTTCACCAGTGACCGTTCATCCGTCGGGCTTGCCTACCTCGCCCACCTGCTGAGAAACAATCCGTCCAATCGCGTCGCGGCCCATCGACTCGTGTTCGCCCTCAGTCAACGGAGTTTTGCGACGGTGATTCCTGAATCAGACCGAAGCCTGCCAACCGATCTCAATCCTACTGAGTCGGCCAATCGTGCCCGTATTTATTCGCGTGTCTCCGAAACCAACGAGAACGAAGTGCTCGTGTTCGCGGTCAGCGACGGACGGCTACTGTCTCGCTTGCGACATGAAGGACCCGTGCTCGCGACGGACGTGGCACCGGAAGGTGTCCGCGTGGTGACCGCCTCGATGGATGACACGGCACGGGTCTGGAATGGTGAAACCGGTGAAGCGCTCACACCGCCCCTGCGTCATCACGGCCCGGTTTTCACGGCCCGCTTCAGCCCGGAAGGTCTGCGCGTCGCTACAGCCGGCGCGGATCGAACCGTTCGCCTCTGGGACGCGGCGACCGGTCGCCCACTGCTGGAACCTTTCATTTATGAACGGGGCGCGCGATCCGTCTCCTTCAACCGAAAGGGCGACCAACTCTACGTCCAGTCCCGTTTTGGTCGCGGTCGCGGTTCCACGCGCGGATGGGAAATTCAACCGCACGGCATGATTGCCCGACCGCTCTACCACGATGGCCGGGTATTGATCACTCAGTTTGACCGAAACAACCGTTGGTTACTGACGGCAACCGACAAAGGCATCGCCCGGCTTTGGGATGTGCCAACCGGAAACCTGATCAGTAACACCCCCGCGCACACCAGTCCTTTGATAGCAGCCCGGTTTTCTCCCGTGAACGACGTGCTGCTGACTGCCACCCGCTCATCGGAAATCACATTGTGGGAGCTGCCGACTTTTCGAAAAATTCGATCATTGGGCGACAGCAAAGGCGGTCTCGTCACTGCCGATTTTAATCACGATGGTTCCCGCATCCTGATTGCCCGCAATGACGGAAATATCGTACTGTTGCCACTTTCCACAAACACCCCGCTCGTCGAACTCAAGGTGCCCTCACAACTCATTTCAGCCGAGTTGAATGCGACCGGCAAAAAAGTTGTTACGGTCTCGGCGGATCGAAAAGTACGGATCTGGGATGCCGCCAACGGCGAATTGATATCTGATCAGATCGGACACTTCGGCTCGGTGTTTGGCGCGCATTTCAGTCCGACTGCCTCCAGAATCGTCACGCTCTCGGTGGGCATGGCTCGACTCTGGAATCTTGAATCCGCAGAAGGCGAGGC
>CALBIE010000166.1 GCA_937893495.1 uncultured Verrucomicrobiales bacterium
ACATTGTTCTGAGGTTCGAAGGGACGAATTGCGGTGTTTTCATATTATGGAGCTATTGAACAAAAATAAACCCGCAGCGATCCAATCGGAACCCAATGGGCCAAACATGTGGAGCACTGTCTATGCCATCAGCAGTGGCTCTTCAATCAATTTCTGGAAGTTCCGATCAAGTGAAAAATGGCTTTAAATGGCCCTTAAATGCGATAATGCGCCAGGTCCGGCACCATTCAACCCACACCGATTGCGCGAAAATCTGGTGATATGCGTGAAAAAGTGAAACCGAACGAGTCAGGACCGAGGCTTCCCCGCAGCGAATAAACCGGCAATTTCTTCGGCAGTGAGGACGCGACGCACAATCATTATTTCATCGACGGCCCCGAAGAATCCAGACTGCGGCTCTTGACCCGGCGCGATTGCACTCGAGCCGATATTGCCGATTTCCAGCACGCTGAGGTCCAGCGGCAGCGACGACTCAAGAACTGTTTTTGACACGACCTGCCCGTTCCAAAAATGAACAACCTGACCGGACGCCGCATTGTAAGACGTTGCCAGAAGATTCCATCGTCCCATCCAGTCTGGGTCAATAATTGCCGGAGAATCAGGTCGGGTAGCGGCATGCCGCGCTAGGCGCTCGTCTCGGGACACGCCAAAATGAACGCTACCGTTGCCTTCCAGCTGCCATTGAAGTCGTGATGACAATAAAGACGGTCGCTGTTTTGAATCGGTTCCTTCTGATTCGACACCCGGCATTGCTAGGCGGTGGGACGTCTTTGATCGAATCATAGTGTTTGGAATCCCGTTGAATGCATCCACCCGCACCCAGGCCGTAATCGTCAGTTTGTCATGCTCACCGGGAAGGGCCAACAGCACGCGATCACCGGGACGCCGGAATTCCAACGCGCGTTTCCAGGGCCAGCGGCCTTCGGTCCAGCGGCATCCGATGATCATTCCATGAGAACCCGGTGCGGGATTCGGTGCCTGGTTGCGTAACTGTTGTTCGCTGTAAACATCCGAAACGAATGTGTAATACAGCAGCGTATTCGGGTCGTGCGACCACCGCAGCGTGTGCTCCCACCAATCAACCGAGCGCTCGGTGACTTCGGCTTGCGCCACGCGCTTGAGTTCCGTGACGCTCGGGAAAGAATCAGCCAGATAATCGATCTTGGAAACGCCGTTGCTCGTCAATCGCGCGGCGGTGCACTGCGTCAGTTCGACTCGTTGGTTTAACTTTTCGAACAAGGCCGCAATTCCGCCTTCAAGGGCATGCACTTCGGTCGGTCCGCCCGGTTCCACGGTCAGGCCATACACAACTCCAGCATCGTTGACTTTTACGTCCGGCGTCGAAAACCGAAATCCCCTGCCTTGCTCCGTGACTCGGCAGGTGGCCGTGCCGGAATGAAGAATCGCTTCGCCTGGAGACTTGATTTCCAATTCCGCTGGACCCCGCAAAATCACCTGCGCGCCAGTGAAGAAGTCCACTTGCGCCAGTCCCGCCTTCAAGTGCAGGCGCCCGGCCGTAAGTTGCTCACCTACTCGCGGCACCCGACTGCCCGGCAACCATTCAAGTGAGGCGCCTTTGGCGAGCAGTGCCACTGGCGGTTTGAGTCTGACATCCGGCACTTTCGGTTGCCCTGCGGAAGGAGGCAGGGCCTCATTTTTCGCCATCTTGTTGCCCATGCCTCGGCCAAACTGAAAGGCAATCGCCACTGCGGCTACCGCCAGCCCGGTCGCAAACCAACGCCACCAGTGGAACATCGCCGAAGGCTGGGTGACGACGGCCAGTTTGCGAAACAATCCCGTTTCAAAACTCCGTCCGCTGGCGGTTTCTGCATCGAGATCGGCTTCTTCGAGTGTGTCTTCCAACAGCAACCATCGGGGTTCCGCCGATTGGACGGTGCGCGTCAGACCGATCATTTGGATCTCGTCCGTGAATGCACGGCGCAGTTCATTATCGCCTTCAAGTCGCGCCAACAGTTCGGCGCAACGCGATTCGGTCAGGTCCCCGTGGTCAAGCCAGGCTTTGAGCAGATCCTGCAGGTCGTTGTCAGTTATCATGCGGTTTTCTCCATGCATTCGCGCAATAACTTGTTGGCGCGGTGATTCATCGTGTAAAGGGCTCCGACGCTCATCTCGAGTTCATCAGAAAGTTCCGCCGCCCGTTGACCCTCCAGACCGGCGCGGACGATGCGCCGCATTTTGTCGGGTAAATTGCTGATGCAGTGGAGCAGGCGTTCGATCTTATCCTCACTCAACATGGCGGTTGCCTCTTCAATGTTACTCTCGATGAGAGTTCCAACTTGTTCACGAAATCGCTCCATTGCACTCTGCCGGCGCGCGAGGCTCCGAAAATGCATCTTCAATTTGTTCCGTGCGATTCCCCGCAGCCAGTTCCCAAGGTCTTCGCCAAGGCGGAAGTGGCTTAAGTTCTTGAATGCCGTGACGAATACGTCCTGGGCAAGGTCATCGGCATCGTCCAGATGATAAAGCTGACTCGCGACGAAAGCCCGAATTCCCATGGCATACTTTCGAACGATGAGGCGATACGCATCACGATCACCCGCCAAAACGGCGGAAACTGTTTGACCGAGGTCGAATTCGTCAGTTGAAGACATTCAGCAGTTAGTTTGCCAGAAAACGCGAAATCTTACAGTGCCATTTTGTCACACATTGTTTATTGCTGCCAGAATCGACTTGAAGCGGCGTGCCAGTCACGTATCATCCTTTAATTCGCAGACAGTTTGTAAGATCGGTGAATCTGCGGCAAATCTATCAGTGAAACACGGTTTGAACATAACGAGGCCGCCGAATCGGTCTTCGGAAACGGTTCGAAAAAAAACGAGAACTTATGAAAAGAGAAGATTGTGGAAGACACCCGGGCGCGCACCTTGAAGATGCACATCTGTATCCGACACGGCGCGAATTTCTAAACCGCGTAGGAACGGGCGTTGGCGGACTGGCGTTGGCCTCAATGCTTTATCCCGAACTGACCTATAGTTCGAAGGCGGCGGCGAGTGGCGGGTTGCTCACGCCTAAACAGCCCCACTTCCCCGGTACCGCCAAGCGGGTCATTCACATTTACCAGAGTGGTGCGCAAGCGCATCAGGACACTTGGACGCCAAGTCCCGGACTGACCGCCGCCGCCGGCACAGGTACAGGTGGTGGCCGCAGGTTGCTGGCATCGCCGTTCACATTCACTCCATCGGGGCAGAGCGGATTGGAGATGAGTGAAGTCTGGCCGGAGCTGAGCAAGATGGCCGACGAACTTTGCGTCATTCGATCGATGTGGACTGATGTTCCAGCCCACGAAGAAGCAACACTGATTCAGACGACTGGCGATTTTCGTCTGCCAAAGCCGTCGATGGGTTCATGGGTCGTTTACGGTCTCGGTTCGGCTAACCAGAACTTACCGGCCTTTGTGGCGATGAATCCGGGTGGATTCCCCAGCGCG
>CALBIE010000167.1 GCA_937893495.1 uncultured Verrucomicrobiales bacterium
ACCGAGGAGGGCAATAGAAAGCAGATGTCGAATCATGGTTACGGGTGAGCCTATACCGACCCGTCCATGCCTCTCAACCATTCTCCCGGTTGGCATCCGTCGGGATCAGACACCCAGTTCCTGTTGCAAGACTGCCATCGTCTCGGCCTGAAGTTTCATGACCCGGGCGCGGGCTGCTTTGGCCTGTTTTCGCGCCGCCGCTGGATCCTTGGCGACGGCCAGGACCGTGGAGGCCACGCGTTTGAGTTGGGCTTCATCGTCGAGATCGAAAAGCCAGTCGTTCAGGCCGATGTCGCACCACATGGTTCCCTTGCTGGTCTGTTCGGCCCAACGGCAGATAAGAGCCGGGATGCCGTTGCCGATGCACATGATGGCGGAGTGAAGTTCGTTGCCGAACAATCCGGCGCTGCGCACGTAAACGCTCAAGGCCTCATCGGTGAGCCAGTAGTCCGATCGCCAGACGACCCGTTTCTTCACGTCCTCCGGCAGAGGATCATAGAGCATCTCCTTGCTGATCTTCATCTGGGTCATGTCTTCCGGGCAGAGCAACACCTTCAGGTCGGCCCCCCGGACGACCAAGGTGATCGCCTTGCGCAAGGGGGCGTGGTCATGCTCCATCATCTCCTCATTGCGCGCGTGCTTGATGGGATCCTTGGCGTAGTTCTTGCCCGGGATCGTCCAGCCAGGGGTATAGCGAGCGCGCGGGATGCAGCACATGAACTTGCCCGGTCGCAGGTCGTTGGTCTTCAAGAAGGCTTCGGCCTTGGCGTCGTCCCGGACATCGCAGGCAAAGGCACCGTCGGGACCGAACGCCATCACGGGGGCGCGGCAGCCTTTGGATTGGGCGAAGCGCATGGACTCGGAATCGCGAAAGTAGACGAAGCGCGCCTGGTTCAGGATCTGGATCGAACGGGCGGTCAGTTCGGGCGGATCCGGCTCGGTCTTCCATGATTGCTTAGGCGCAAAACTGATGCCGTAAACGCCGAAGGGTTTGCCCGTGGATTTCGGCGAGCTCAGCCATTGCCCGACGTGGCGTTCAGCAACGAAGTTCGCCCCGGATCCATGGAGGAAGAAGTCGCACTTGGTAAACGCGTCAGCCAGGGCCTGGTTACCCTGGACGATCCGGAGTTTCGGAAAGCGGCGCAGCAGTAGTTTGTCCACGCCGTTGTCGACGCGACTGGGCCAGAGGTAGACCTCGGCTTCCGGCAGATGATCCTCCAACAGGCGCAGGACACCGGGAGTGTGGGCGATGTCACCGATGTTGACGGTCTGCCAGGACGACCGCAGGAGAATGCGCGGCGGACGCTTCTCCTTGGCCCAGACCGTTGCGGAGAGACCGGCCAGACCCGTCAGCGCGAGAAAACTGCGGCGATTATGAGAAACCGGGAAGGTGTTCATTTGAGTTCACCGATCAACATGATCGAAGAAATGTACCAAGTGTGGTCGCGGTATTTTTCAGGCTTTGCTTCGCGATCACCGCGATTGCGTTCGAAGAGGATCTTCTGCTTGTCGAGTCTGGTCGGGGTGAGCCCGAGCTCGACCGAGTGAACACCGGGCGTAATCTCGCTGGCGACGCTCAGCTTGGACATCCGGTGATAGGTGCAGTAGCCGTCGATACGGTTGCGGGTCGAACCCTTCGACTCATCGACCTGAAGCCGGACCTCGCCGCCATCAGGGCCGAGAAGATCGAAGATTCCGGCGGTGGTTCCCTCGAATCGGAACGACAGCGTGGCACCCGGCTTGGTCGCCCTGTAAAGCTCCGGCATGTTTCGTTGGAATCGTTTCGCGAGCGAATGATCGGCGGGCAGTTTTTCCCAACCGCCACTTAGCATCTCAGGTTGGATGGAAACCATCTTGGCCTTTTCCCAATTGTCCGGACGAAGCGGCTTCCCCAGTTTGTGGGCGCCGACCTTACCCCTCGTCTTTTTGACCTTCGGCCAGGAGCGGGCAATGGCATCGACGTAGAGCTGATGGCCCGTCTGAACGTGGGGATGCACGCCATCGCTGGAGAAGATCATCGGCTGGGCGGACCAGTCCTTCGGCTTGGGGGCCTTGAAGATCAGTTTGCCGGCGGCTTCAAGCCTGGCCACTTCCACCCCGAAATGAATTGAAGGTATTCCGTAGCGATCTGCAAGTTCCTCCATCGCACTCGCGGCGCGCGGCATCTTACCCGCCTGCAGATCAGGGAGCATTCCCACCGTCAGCGTATAGACGTAACAGATGTCGATCTCCGGATCCGCCCGCCAGGTCTGCCGGACGATGCCTTCCATCGCCTTGTGAATCCGAACCGGCTGCGCACCGCCGTCGTTCACGGCGAACTCGACAAACAAGAGGTCCGGTTTATGTCGCAGGACATCTCGTTCCAAACGAAAGACGCCGAGGTCGGAACCCGTTCCACCAATCGCGGCGTGAATCTCCTCAAACTTCGCTTTGGGGTATTCCTTTTGCAGCCACTCCCGCGATTTGATCCGCCACCCCGGCGCGGCCGTTATGCTCCCGCCGAGGTAGGCGACCTTCACGGATTTGCCGGCGTTGATCCGGGCCAGGAAGTTTGGCAGGCCACCTCGTGGCGTGCACTCGACGGCGGGGCGTAAGGGATAGTCAGACTGGGCCTGAAGCCCAACGGCCCAGAAAAGTATGGCGGCGGCGAATTGAATCGGTTTCATATGGAAGAAGTTTGGCGGAGCCATTACTCTCGCGTCGATGCCGGATCCCAGATGACCACGCCCATGTGGTAACCGTCGTGGTCCTCAATTATTCTGGCGTAGTAGGCAGTCATCACCTTCCCGTCCGCGAGCTGGACGCTGCTCGGATAACCGCCATCCCCTTCAAAATCCATGACGCGATACGGCTCGCTCCAGGTCAGTCCTTCGTCATCGCTCAGGCGGATATCAACGCCCTTGGGCTTGAGACGGTTTCCATAAGACAGCAGGACGCGCCCGTCTTTCAGGCGGGTGAAATGCCCGGGATGTTGCTGCCGCCCAGTAAGTGTCTTACGCAAGACCCAGGTCTTGGCGTCATCGTCCGAGGCGTACAGATTCAGTCCATCAAGACGCGCGGCCGCCAGCCATTTGCCATTCCCGAGATGAAACAACGCGGGCTCATGAATGACCGCGTTCGGATCGATCACGACGGGTTCGCCCCAGCTTACCCCATCGTCCCGGCTGCGATAAACTTCGGTTGCACCGGAACTGCCGCGATAGAGCGCGACGCGGAGGCTGCCATCCGCTCCCGCGAGAACGTCGCCGAAGGGCACTGTGATCTTGCTGAACGCGTTGGTGTTGATCGCCCAGTTGCGGCCGCCATCAGTGGACCGGCTCACCAGCGGAACCAGCACCGAGCCCCGGCCATTCTTCGCCGTGGGATCGGACCACCCGCTCGCGACCACGATCAGGTCGCCGTTCTTCGCGAGCCCCGCGGCGACATTTCCCCGGGCCGTCTTCGGTGTGTCACGCGGTGCGGGAGTTCCGCGCCTGGCCCACGAAAGACCCTCATCGACGCTGGCCCAACACTCGATATCGCTCGGTAGTTTGAGGTGACTCGGCTGATTGTGTATGAGGGCGGCGATCGTCCCATCCCGCAGCAAGGTCAGGTTGGGCCACGCACATACGTTCGTCACGGCCACCCTCGGTCGGGGCCGTTTGCCGTCAGTGCCCTGGACATATTTCAGGCTCGCTGCATCAGCGACCACGACAGCGGCCGACAGCAGGAAGACAACGACAGCACGACGGAAGAGTTGGGGGATTGAGCCAGACACGTTGTCCGGAATTGAAGCGGAACGTTGAACTTCGCGCAACAACGACCCCGCAACACT
>CALBIE010000168.1 GCA_937893495.1 uncultured Verrucomicrobiales bacterium
GGCGGGCCTTCCCCTGGCTGGCGCCGTGCCCCTGCTCATCCTCGCCGCGCTGCTACTCGCCGCGCCACCGCGCACCGTGGCCGCCGCCACGGCCACGCCGCCGGGCCTGATGAGCTACCAGGGCTTTCTCGCCGATGCCAACGGCGATCCCCTCGGCAACACCGCGCCGGTGAACTATGATCTGGAATTCCGCGTTTACAGCGCCATCTCCGGTGGCACGGCCCTCTGGGCCGAGCAGCAGACGGTGACGGTGGACAAGGGCCGCTTCGCGGTGCTGCTGGGCGAGGGCAGCGTTGTGGGCAGTGAACTGCGCCCGGGTATTGCCACGATCTTCTCGGGTTTAACCGCCTCCGACCGGTACATTGGCGTGACGGTGAAAACGTTGGGGGGCGAGATTGCGCCCCGACTTCGACTGCTGACCTCGCCTTATTCGTTCCTCGCCCAAAAGGCCGTGGGAATTGAGAACGACACACTCACTGGCAATGTCAATTTTTTGAGCGGCAATATTGGAATGGGCGTGGCAGCCGGCAGCGACCGGGTAACGGTGGACGGCACGATCTCGGTAGGCAGCGGTAATTCCGTCAGCCTGGCCAATGGCCTCAATTACTACCTAAAGCTGGGCGCTCAGAATTCGGGGAATTTGGTTTTTGACCACCAGGAACTCCAGGCCCGGAACAATGGTGCCGCGAGCAAACTTTACCTCAACAGTAATGGCGGCACGGTCCAACTCGGCAACGCCAGTTCCATTGTGGCGGTCGGACGGACCGACCAATTCCATCTGGCCATTGAAAACGATCTGATTCAGGGCCGGAACGGCGCGGCGGTGGCTTCGCTCCTGCTGAATCCCGCGGGCGGCAATGTCACCATCGGCAGCGCCGCCTCCACCGTGACGGTACCGGGCACATTGAATGCCACCCTCGGCGGGGCGACTTTCAATGGCGTGGCGACTTTCAACAACGAGGTCGCGTTCACTGGAGGCTTTGACTTGACCGGAAATCTCGTCATGAAACCGACCACTCCGCAGAAGATCATTCTTAACGGCAATTTTTCAATTGAGGCAAGTGGCCAGAACAGCGCCTCAATGTCCGTCACCAAGGACGATGGCAAGGTGACGTTCAACCGCGACGTCAGTGTCCTGCAGTCTACGGTCGGTCTGGGAGTGACCGCCGGCAGTGACCGCTTGACGTTGGACGGCACGGCTTCGTTCTCCGGCGGTAACGGTGTCAGCCTGGCCAATGGCGCGAATTATCATCTGAAGATCGGCCCCCAAAACGGATTCAACATGGTGTTCGATACCGACGACATTCAGGCTCGGAACAACGGGGGGGTTACCTCAATGGCGATAAACAGACTGGGCGGCAACATAACCCTTGGCGATAGCTCATCCGTTGTGGCAATCGGTCCTCCCACCGCGTTCCATGTGGCGATTGAAAATGATCGCATTCAAGGTCGGAACGTGGGGAACGTCACGTCGCTCCGGCTGAATGCGGCAGGTGGTGACGTCATCGTTGGAAGCAGTGCTTCCACCATCACGCTCAACGGCCGCGTCTTTCTTCCAAATACGGGAACTGTGGATGGGATAAATCAAGTTCACCAGACGCTGGAAGTAAGCGGTCAACGCTGGAACATCCGGGGCCTGGACACCGAGTATCAGTGGTATAGCTTCGCCACTTTCAAGGCGGCGATCAGAGCGAGTGACGGCACCCTCCGGTCTGCCAGCGACCGCCGGCTGAAGAAGAACATCGAACCGATGAAGGGGGATGTTCTCGACAAACTGGGGCACTTGTCGGTGTCCCGGTTCCAGTTCAAGGATCAACCCGATGACAGCCAGCCAAGCATCGGTTTTATTGCCCAGGATGTGCAGAAGGATTTCCCGGAACTCGTCAGCGGAGACGAATACCTGGGGTTGAACTACGCCGGTTTCGGCGTCCTGGCGGTCAAGGGCTTGCAGGAACTGCGCACGGAAAAGGACGCCCAGATCGACGCGCTCAAGCAGGAGAACAGCGCGCTCAAGACCCGGTTCAACGAACTCCTCACCCGCCTGCAGGCGCTGGAAGCGAAGGTCAACAACTAAGGCTGAAGGTAGAAGGCTTAAGGCTGAAGGTGTAAGGCTAAATTCAGAAACTAGATTCAGACCATGAAAGAACAGCAGACAGGATTCAGAGGTCAGAAGTCGGATGTCAGAAGTGAGAAGTCAGGACCGTCTGCTCCGACGCGTCAACATCGTCCCACAGGTGGACTGCGTACCTTCAGCCTTGGCTTCTCCTTCTTCCTTAAGCCTTTAGCCTTAAGCCTTATCACCCTCTCCGCCTCCGCCCAGTCCATCCCGCTGGAGATCAACCAGGATGCCACCGCGTACAACATCCACTCCATCCGCGGTGTGCCGATCTCCTCAAGCACCAATTCTCCCGTCGGTTCCGACGGCCGGGCACCGACCACCAGCCAGCAGCAGACGGCCGGTCTGACCCTGCTGCCGCCATCGCCCGGACAGTTTCAGGGCGTCATGTCCTTCGGGCGGTCTTCCAGATACCGGCCGGTGAATGGCTCGGGTAATTTCATTACGACGCCGGCCGCGACCACCAACGCCAACGGCGTGCCGGTGGGAAAAGACGGCACGGAAATCAAGGTGCGTCTGCTGATGGCGGATATCGGTGCGCCGGTTGTGCTGCGGCAGAATGTCATCCTGTTTGGCGGAGTTGTGCCCCTCCCGAACACGGATGAAAACGGGGTGGAGTTCACCAACACACTGGCCAGCGACTACTGGCGGCTGCAGCCGCATTTTCATACGGGCCAGAACACGAACAACCATATCTACTGGAGCCCGCACGCCCAGCGCGTCTTCGGCGTTGAGCCGGGGCGCACCACGGTGACGTGGCGTCGGGTGGCGGGATTGTCGAGCGCCCCTGCGGGGACCAACGGGGTGAATTATGTGACTGAGGCCGGCCTGTATTTTCCGTTGTTCACCACGGTGCATGTCATCTCGGGTCGGGCGATCAAGGAAACACGAAAGATTTACTGGACGAAGGGTTCCGGCAGTGGTCCTGCAGTGGACATTCCGCAAGCGCGGGTGAGCGAGGTGAAGATCGTCTATCACAGCGCCTTTCCACAGAACGTGGCCACCGACGAGGCCGCCGCCATTCAGACCGGCCCGAGCGGCATCGAGATCAAGGAAACGCGGACGCTCTGGGTGGAGGGCTCGGTGGTGATCAGCCAGATCCACGCGCTGAACGCCAACGGGCGCGTCTTCGTGGAACTGCTCGGGGACGACCGGGTGGACGGCAACAAAGTGCATCTTGGCTTTGAAGTCGTGGACGTCCAGCGACAGCCCAATCCGGCGGATGTGGCGATCGATCTGGGCGAGCGTATCACCGCCTGGCAGGACGGCCGGGATGACTCGGCATTAAACCCATCGATTGTGTCCGAAAATTCCGCCGCCGAATTTTTTCTGAGACATACAGGTGCCGGACAACAGCGGGCTACTCTCTACGCCATTCGGGATACGACTCCCGGGCAAAACGATCTGTTGATCCATTGGCTGGAGGAGGGCGTGGCGGGATTGCGCTGGCCGTTCCGGTTCACCCGCAACACCCTGCACTGGCCGGTGGCGTCGGCAAAGTACAGCCACTATGTCCGACCCTCCACGGCCACGGATGCCGAAGCTAAGGCAACGGCCATTCAGTTGCCGCAGGAAAACGTGCCTGAAATTCAGCACCAGGATTTTGTCGCGGCCAACGAACTACGGGGCAAGCTGGACGGTTTTGAGTTTTATACCCGACTGGATTCAGGATTTCCGGCCCATCGCACGCTTCTTAGTTTTCGTTCGGGGGAACATATCCGTTTCGAGCGGGTGTTTTCCTGGCTGGATACGAGGGTGATCTCGGGCGCGTGGGCCGGTAACACGATCGCGACCTCGCTCGATGAATGGGATTCCAGTGGCGGGGCATTCAACTTCGCCGATCAACTCAAAGCTCCGAGGGTGGTGACTCAGACGGTGGATGTCGGCACCCGGATACTCGCGCCCGCGGGGGAGATCGGCGCGGTGGCGACCAACGATTACCTGGCCGGGCATATCAAGCCGGGCGACAACACGTGCTATCACCCGGCCGGGTACGTCGATCCTCTGGTATCCGGATTCGAGGCGGCCAACCAGGGCGTGATCATTCCCGTCAACGCCGTGCCGGGAAAAGAACTGCTGGAGGTCTGGTGGTTCCGCGATAATCAGGCGGACGCCGCCAGGGGATTCAAGACGATCTACTGGCCCGCCGCCATCGGCCGGTACACCGTGCAGTGGCCGACGAGTCCGCGCGAGATCGTGCTGGCGAGCAATGACGGCAGCGGCCCCTTGAGCAGTCTGGAAGCCAGGGGAAAGATCTACTACGAGAACGATTCTTCGGAGACCGGCTACAATCCCAACGAGGAACACGCCCTGATGCTGGGTGGGCAAGCCTTCGCGTTGCGGGATGACCTGAATGTCACGTCCGAAACGGACTACTCATCCGATCCGTTCGTGTTGCTGGAATACACCGAATCGGACGGGCGGCTCGCGATCAGTCCCTTCAAGGTGCTGCGCGAGAAGCCGGATGCCGGTATCACCTTCGACTTTGCTGTGACTGCCGGACAGATTATTCAGCCGCCGATGCCGCTGGGACTGCTGCCCAAGCCGATTCCGGATGGTGAAACCGAGAGTCTCAATCTGGAAGTCGGCATCAGCACGGTGACAGCCTCCACGGTTCCGATAAATCATGAGGTTACCATCACAACTGACGAGGAGCACCGGGTCATACTAGAACGCACCTATGCCTTGCAGAACCCGGACGATCTCGATGCGACAAGATCAATCTATATCCGGCAAGCCGACTACGATGCCAAAACAGTTACCGGAGTGATCTCTGATGTGCCGCCCGTCGCCCTTCTTCCCTGGAGCGGAGTTCCACCCGCCGATACCGATTACAGCAGGTATGCCGTGGAAAATGCCGTCATCGGATACTCGATTGGCACCTTGGTGCTGGCGGTCAGAAACGAGAGCAAACAGAGCGTGTGGGTCCAACTGCAACAGTCCGAAGCGACGCAACTTTACGTAGACATCGAGATTCCGACGGAGCATCGTGCCGCCTTCGCCACCGGGGTGAGTCTCGTGTTTCCAGATTCGGAAATCACCGCAGATCAGTTCGATGGATGGACTTTGTTGGGAGAACCTGTGCCGGCAACGGCACCGCCTGCCCTACGGCAGTTCTATGGCAGGTTCACCTTTCAGGATCGGAAGGGCGATGTATGGGTCCATCGTGGTCCGCATGATGAGAATACGCCCAGGTCGCTGCTGACCGTCCAATACTATTACAAGACCCAGGCGGGATTCCATTTCCCAAGCAGCGATCCCCACCCGGAACCCGGAACGATCACACCCTACCTGAGGATCAAGAATGATGACGGAACCTTTGTGGGAAATGCCGTCGAGGCGACCACCACCACTCGCCAGGCGCTCCCAATCACCTATCACCCCGTGTGGCCGGAAGCGGTCCCTGAACTCCACAT
>CALBIE010000169.1 GCA_937893495.1 uncultured Verrucomicrobiales bacterium
TTCTATCAACCGCTCCATGCCGTCTTTGACCAGCTCGAACATCGATATCCCTGCCAGGTACCGGACGATGAGTTGTGGTTGCGCATCGGGATTGAGCGGGTGCTCGAAGAGGCCCCGAGCGGACGGGGTTTTCTTCAAGAGCACCGGCTGCGCTTCGAGTCGCTGCCCAGGGTGAGCAACTACTTCGAATCGCTCAAGAGCCGGTGCCTCAATACTGAAAATGCGACCTGTCGAGCCCACAGTTTTTCAAAGGATATGGCCAAGCTCCAGCCTGTAATTTTTGCCGGCATCATGGTTGGCGCGCCCGAATTGCGTTTTCATTGAATTCCCGACACCATTGGTGCGTGTCCGACGAGCAGTTGATCGTCTTTGTCAAAGCGCCGCGACCGGGATTGGTCAAGACGCGCCTCGGGGCTGTGATTGGTGCGGAAACGGCTTGCGACGCCTATCAGGCACTCGTGGAAACTCTGCTGTTCCGATTGAGTGCTCTGCAGAACGTCGAGTTGAAATTTGCGCCGGACGATGCGGCGGGCGAAATCGGGATGTGGTTGAAAGCGGGGTGGCGATCCAGTCCGCAAACGGCGGGCGGGCTGGGAGAGAAGCTTGTTGGCGCCTTCGACGATGCTTTCGAACTTGGAAATGAGCGTGTTGTTATCATTGGCTCGGACTGTCCCTACGTCGCAGCAGAGGATTGTGAACAGGCTTTCGCCGCGCTGGCGGATCACGATGTGGTCCTTGGGCCCGCGACGGATGGTGGTTATTGGCTGGTCGGCTTATCGTGCCGCCAGCCCGCGCTCTTTTCCGACATTCACTGGAGCACGGAAACAGTCCTTGAGGAAACCCTGGCCGTGGCGCGACGCGAAAATCTTAAAGTCAAACTCCTGCGCGAGCTGTCGGACGTGGACACCGTCGCCGATCTCGCCCGTTTTCACGAATGGCACGGAAAGGAGAATTCAGCATAGCAGTGGAGCGATGTTGAGCTTCCCGTGCACGGATTTTGAGACCGTTGTTATCATCCTGAACCGAACAACCTTTCGAAGTTCTCCTTCATCTGCCGAGCCAGGGTTTCGACCGGGCGTTCAAGTAGATCGGCCACCCATTGGTAAATCGATTTCAGATTTGCCGGATGATTCATCGGCTTGCCCGTATCGGGATCGATCAGCGGGAACTGGTTGAGCGTATCGGGCGGCCACATGTCGGGCGCATCCGTTTCTATTAAAAGGCGCTCATCGGGTATCTGCTTGAACGCTTCTCGTTGTCGCGCCTTACGCTCGTTGGCAAAATAGCCGGAGATGGAAAAGTAAGCACCGAGTTCGACGAACGGCTTTACCATTTCAACCGGGCCACCGTAGGAGTGTAGCAGAAATCCGCGCTTCAATTCGGGCAATTCTTTCAGCAGTTCGTGGAGTCTTCCCCACGCTTTCAGGCAATGGATGGTGATGGGTAGATTCCGCTGGCAAGCCAATTGAAACTGGGTTGTGAAGACCCGCTCCTGATCGGGTAAATCATAATTCTCCATCCAGCGGTCGAGTCCGATTTCGCCGATGGCGGTGGGGAATTCGTCGAGGAACGCTTCCATTCGTTGCTTCCATTCGTTGCTGCGCTCGCGCACATACCAGGGATGATAGCCGAAGCTGGGAATAATGAGATTGTGGACACGAGCCAGTGCGGCGACGGCTGGCCAGTCCTTTTCGCTGGTGCCGTTGACGACCATTCGTGCTACGCCAACTGATCGGCAGTGTTCGAGAATGTCATCCAACTGTGATACCAGACGCTCGTCCCGAAGGTGATTGTGGGCGTCGTAGAGCGGCAGAGACATTCAGGAAATCCCGACCGTCTCCGGCGGAATGTGTGAACGGGTGAATTCCTTGATTTTTTCCTCCAGTCGCCCAAGCCCGTTCTTGCGGTTTTGCGTCAGGTGCTGATTCACGCCGACGTCCTGCAGGAACGACGTGTTTGCAGCCAGAATTTCCGCGGGACTCGAGCCACTGTAGAATTCGCAAATCAACCCGGCCACGCCACGGACGATGGCTGAGTCTGAGTCGGACTGAAAATGGCACTTGCCGTTCATGTAAACCGGCACAAACCAGAGGCTGGCGAGGCATCCTTCCACTTTGAACTCATCGACTTTATAATCAGGATTCAAGGGCGGGCGATTACAACCCTTCGCGATGACGTGTGCAAACCGGTGCTGCGGATCGCGAATGGCCGAAAGTTCGGCGATGAGGGAGTGTTTTTTCTCCGCCAGGGTCATGGGTGGTTGAAGTGATTTGGTTCGGCAGCCGTATTTAGCATCGAATCGGTGAATTGCAACGATTGATAGCCGGGGCGATCTCTCGATTGCGGCCTTCGCTCTTTGCGGTGACGTCAAATCATGCCCGAGTATTCCCATGGTGATGCCTTTCAGTCTCAACCAAGTTTATTACCAAGTCGTCCGGTAGGTTAGACGGCTCAAAACCCGATTTATTGCATACAGGAAAACACGGACGCTGCCGATTGGAAGATTATGTGATGGAGGGCGGAGTTGAATTCGACCGGGTACCGTCAGTTGCTCGTGACAGTAAATCGAATGACAAACGGAACCTCTTTAATATCCGGATCGACCCGTTCGAACACATCGATCTCAAATGGTCGCCCAATGCTGTTGCCGGCGAGGTCCTCGAGGATGTGTTGCGCCTTGATGCGATAATGGCCAGTGACCCATTCGCGTTCCGGCTGGAGGCTCCAAAGCGTTTCGTTTTCGGTCAATGTCACATTTCCGACGACGGGTTTCCCATCGGCCGATTCAATCCAGATGACGCGGGTTGCCAGAGCGTGGTCCATCGATTTCGGAAATCGGATAATGAGAGATTGCTTTGTGCCCGCGCGAGGTGAATCGATCTTCCACTGCAACGGATTTGGCGCGGAACGGTCCGGCGGTCCAACTCGGAAGGTTTTACGAAAATCCGTTTTTAACGGGGCTCCCTCTCCGTCCTGCCAGTGCCGGCTGATGTGCAGCGTGTATTCGTGATAGGCCTCGATGGCCGGGCCGATGTCTTCCAGTGGTTTCACGCCGCGCTTGATGCGGCCCGGATCGATAAGCAGGGTCAGGCGCTTTTGTTCAGGGTCCCAGAGTTCTTCGCCGATTTCGAGAAAGGGAAGATCGATGGGTTTGTCCTTGTCGTCGAGTAGCGTGATGTGCCGATACACGTCGCCGCGACTCATGGCGTGAGAGAAGTGGAGATAGAATTTGAGCAGGTTCTCAGGAAGCACATCTGCGCTGGGATAGACGGCGGAAACAGTGGCCTTGGAGACGGATTGATGTTTTGGCAGTGCAAAGGTTGAGCGAATCGCGGGTGGGTGCGAACCCGCCTGAGTCGGGTTGATGGGATGATATTCCGCCTGATATTCAAGCCCGGGGCTGAATGGAAATTCGGGTTCAAATCGCAGGCCGGATTCGAGAAGTGTGTATCGCCCGCTCAACGGCGGAATCTCCGCCGGTTCGGTATGCTTAAGGCGAACCTTGACGATAAAGCGTTTTTCGATGGTCTGCTGGCGGTGAATGGCGTTCCGAATCGCGGTGTATTCTGCTCCCGAAATACCCGTGACCTGCACGGATGGCGTGTCTCCCGATGCGTCTTTCCAGAGGATTCGGGGCGACGCTATCGGTTGTGCCGCGTAGCTCAGTTGCGTCGCAAACGAAAAACAGGTGGCCAGAACCAGTCTGGCCACCTGTTGATTTAAGCCTTTTCGAATCACGGCAGGGGCAGGGATTCCAGGTGGAACGCACCGCCGTCGGTCTTGCGGACAACGAGAGCAAGTTTATCATCGATCTTGGCCAACTGTTCGATGCCGCTCCAATCCTTAATCGTTTCGTATTTCAGACCCGCCGTGCCGGCGACGCGGGAGGTGATGGATTCGGTTGCGTCGAGGTTGGACGTGGTGACCTTCATGATGCCGCGCGCGCTGTTGGCGATGAGCAGGTAATCCTGATCTTTCTGGTGGTAAACAATCATGTCCAGCGGGCGATTGCGGTTGCCCAGTTCGGCAACCGTCTTGCCTTTAATCTTCGCGTTGGGTTTCAGGTCGGAAATCGGGAAGTGAACCAATGGCGTGCAGGTGTAGGCGGCGAAAAGGCTCGGATTCTTACCCGTGCCGAATGGGGCAAAGGTGCGAATTGGCGAGCGGGTTTCAAACTTGCCATGGGCTCCGTGATAGATTTCCACGGTCGTCGCCTTGGCGACGTTTTTGAACGGGAACGGAATTGCGCGGAGCGTTGAGGCGAATTCCTCGTTGGCGAGGCCGGCGACGACTACCCGGCCATCGGTGAAGGCGATGTCGGTGATGGATTCCGTTCGCGGATTCATCTTGCGACGCCCGCTGCCAACCTCACCGTCAGCGGGCGCATCCGGCAGTTCGGCCTTGCTCAGATTGACGCCTTTCAGCGAAACGGTTTCGAGCTTGCCTCCGGCGGAAGCGCGGACGATGACGGATGCGGCGTTTGCCTGGCGACCGCGCGAGACGGCAAGGTAGGCATTTTTCGAAACCGGATTCACGGCGATGTCCACGATGAGGATCTGGTCCGGACTCGTGCCGAGTAACCCGGCAATCTTCTCGTTAACGTTTTCAATCTTAATCTGGCCATCGGCCTTCTTGTCGTTGGTGGCGATGGCGTAAATCGTCGCGGCCTTTGGATCCGAAACCAGGAGGATGCCGTCCGGAGTAAAGGCGATCGGGCCGATGGATTTGAGAGTTGCGTCGCCTTTTTTCAGGCCGGCGGATGGATTCGCGGCGGCGACATTGCCAGCCATCAGGGCGCTGGCGGTCAGCGTGGCGAGGAGGAGATGTGTTCGTTTCATGTTGCTAATCAAGTAATTGTATTTGCTGTCACTCGGTCGTTGTCGATTGCGGAACAGACTGGCACCACAATCAGGTTGGGAGATTGACTAATAGACGCCGCAAAACGCCCGAAGTTGCAATGAAAATCCGCCAAGGAATTCCAGACGGCTGCATCCACGCGAGATCCCCCTGGAGCGCGGTCTTGACAGAGTGTGCGAGAACTCGGGTCCAAGTACCGCACCCGTCCTCTTTCCCGTGTTCGTCCTCGAAATCCGCTGCTAAATCGAGGACGAGGTCGAGCGCGACGAAGGAGAATGGAGACAGCCGGTTCGTTTTTACACAATCTGTAGAGGCCACAGAATTGTCCATCTGCAAATCAGGCGGGCGAGTTTTCGTTATCGTTTCTTGCGGACCAAGTCTCTCCGGCATGAATACCGCGCCCCGATCTGGGGGCACGCAGATTTCGTGGTGATGGAAGGTGACGATGGCAATGCCCGTGAAATCCGGAGTCGTAGAATTGCCGGCTAGAGCGCGAAAACCGTTCGGGTCACACTTTAATTTGTTTCCGGGCGCCGTCGCGCTTGCCCCCAAGTCGGCCCCCTCTATAATGCGCCGCCGTGATTGATATTAAACGGATTCGGGAAAACCCGGAAGGGCTTGGCGCTCGGCTGAACAGCCGTTGCGGTGGAGATGGCGATCGGGTGCCTGACCTGCTGGACCTGGATGAAAACCGCCGGAAGATTCTGACGGAAGTCGAAACCCTCAAGGCGGAACGGAACAAGGCATCGAAGGAAATTGGCGCCCTGATGGGGCAGGGTAAACGGGATGAGGCCGAAGCCAAAAAGGTCGTCACCCGCGAAATGGGGGAACGGATAGCGCTCCTCGACCAGCAGGCGATTGAGGCCGAGGCGCGGCGGGACACGTTGCTGTTGCAGTTGCCGAATCCACCCCACGAATCAGTGCCCGAAGGAAAATCCGCCGCCGACAATCCCGAGATTCGGCAATGGGGCGCGAAGAAAGATTTCACGTTCGAGCCAAAGAACCATATCGAGCTTTGCGAGCAGCTCGGATTGATTGATTTTAAACGCGGCACGAAACTATCCGGCAGTGGATTTCTGCTCTACATGGGCTGGGGTGCTCGTCTGGAACGCGCGCTGAGCCAGTTTCTGCTCGATTTGCACACGACCGAGCACGGTTACACGGAAGTGTCGCCGCCCTTCATTGTCAGTCGCGATTGCATGATAGGGGTCGGGCAATTTCCGAAGTTTGAAGACCAGGCTTATGCGGTGCAGGAGGGATTGGATGGATCGAGTCTCGGTAAACTTTACCTGCTGCCGACCGCCGAGGCGCCGGTGGCGAACATTCATCGGGACGAGATTCTGAAGGCGGACGAATTGCCAAAATACTATTGCGCGTTCAGTCAATGCTTCCGGGCCGAAGCGGGCGCCGCAGGAGTGGGAACGCGCGGCATGATTCGCGTGCATCAATTCGAAAAGGTGGAATTGATCAAGGTCGTACATCCGGATAACAGCTACGATGAATTGGAAAAAATGACGGCGAATGCTGAGAAAGTTCTGCAACTACTCGGCCTGCATTATCGCGTAGTGTTGCTCTGCACTGGCGACATGGGCTTCGCTTCGGCCAAGACGTACGACATCGAAGTCTGGGCGCCGGGGCAGGGGGATTATCTCGAGGTATCCAGTTGTTCGAACTGTGAGGATTACCAACCCCGGCGAATGAATCTGCGTTTTAAGAGTGAAAAGGGCACCGATTTTCCGCATCTGCTCAACGGCAGCGGCACGGCCCTGGCGCGTTTGTTTGTCGCGCTGATTGAAACGCACCAGCAGGCTGATGGCAGCATCGCCATTCCCGAACCATTACGGCCTTACCTCAAGGCCGACACTATTCCGGCTGTGTAATTTGCCTGAATCCGTTTCATGAAGATTCTTTTAGCGACCGCTGAACTACATCCTTTCTCCAAGACCGGAGGATTGGCGGACATGGTGTCCGCTCTCGCCAAATCACTTGCGTCGGAAGGCCACGAAGTCGGGGTCGTAACTCCGTTGTATCGAGGAATCGTCGATCGGTTCTCCGAATTGCGCCGGTTGGACTACGAGGTGGTCGTGCCGATGAACGGCACCATTGAGACCTCCGCGATACAGACACTCGAGTATCGCAAGAACCTGACGGTGTATTTTGTCGATCATCCCGGCTATTACGATCGCGCCGCGCTCTACGGTGAGGAGAACATGGAGTACCCGGACAATCCTTCGCGGTTTGTGTTTTTCTCGAAGGCGGTGGCGCATCTGGCGCGCTACTTTTCGTGGCGACCGGATATCGTTCATGTTCACGACTGGCAGGCGGGATTGGTTCCCGTGCTGATGAAGAATCAGGCTCTGCTGGAGGCCTGGAATGCGCCAAGTTCTGTACTGACAATTCACAACCTTGCGTATCAGGGGCATTACTCCCGCGCGCGAATGTTTCCGCTCACCAATCTTCCGGAGGAATTCTTCAATCCGCTGGGCGTCGAGTTCAATGGCGGTGTGAACTGCCTGAAGTCGGGCATCGTTTATTCCGACGCGATTACCACCGTCAGTCCGCGTTACGCACGCGAGATTTGCACGGAGGAATATGGTTGCAGCCTCGACCCGATATTGCGTGGACGGCAGAACATATTGACGGGAATTTTAAACGGCGTGGATTACGAGGAATGGAACACGACGAAGAACATTCATCTGCATCACCATTACACGCCGAAGAGCCTGAAAAAGAAGGCGCTTAACAAACGGGAACTCCAGCACGAATTGGGTCTGCCCGTGGACGAAACCATCCCGATGTTCGGCACGGTGACCCGGTTGGTCGATCAAAAGGGAGTGGACATCATTCTTGGCGCGCTTGAGGAGATGCTGGCGTGCAACATGCAGTTTGTACTCCTGGGCAGTGGCGATCCGGAAATTCAACGCGCCTACCTGAGCCTTGAGCGTCGCTTTCCGAAGAAGGTTTGTTCGCGCATTGGCTACGACCTTGCGCTTTCGCATCGCATTGAGGCGGGTATCGATTTTTTCCTGATGCCGTCGCGGTTTGAGCCGTGTGGCCTGAATCAGATGTATAGCCTGCGCTATGGGACGATTCCCATCGTGCGGCGCACCGGAGGGCTCGATGATTCGGTCGTGGACTTGACGGAAAACCTTGGCCGTGCCGACGGTATCAAGTTCAGCGAATTCTCGATGCCAGCGCTGGCAAAAGCGATCAAGAAGGCGTTGGTGCTATTCGAAACCCCGGACCTGTTCGACAAAATGCGGGTCAACGCGATGACTGCGGACTTTTCGTGGAAACGCACCACCGCCGACTACCTGGCGGTGTATCGCGCCGCACTGGGAAAAACGGAGTAACGTCGGAAACATGATTATGAAAAAGCAAACGATGTTGTTGGCTGTTGGACTGACCCTGTTGGCGTCCGGTTGTGTGCAGACCCGTCAGACCGAACCGAAGCGAACCGCTGTCGAACAGTTGTTGCTCAGCCGTGCCGCAGATCATTCTTTGGCAACGGCAAATTTGACGGAATTGAAGGGAAAAAAGGTCTATCTGGATGAACAATATTATTTCTCCGAAGATCCGAAGTATGTGCTTGGTGCGATCCGGGACTTTATCAGCCTCGCCGGGGGGCTTCTGGTCGACAATCGCGAAGACGCCGAGATAATTGTCGAGGCGCGTTCCGGGGCGCTGTCAATCGATAGCGGAAGTTCGCTGGTCGGATTACCGGAAACGCCGATTCCCGTTCCCTTTGCCGGGACGTTTAAAACCCCGGAAGTGCCATTTTATAAAGCCGAACGACAATTCTCCGTGTCAAAACTCGCCCTGCTGGCATACGATGCAAAGACCCGGCGGCACGTGTTTTCCACCGGTACGCTAATCGGCAAATCGTATCATCATAACTACAAGATTTTCGGTTTTTTCCGTTGGACAGCCACAGAACTTCCTGAAAAGGAATGAGGAACCGCGTCGCCGTTGCGGTTACCTGAGTTCGCGAATGCGGATATTGCGCCAGCGAACTTCAAACGGCCCGGTGCCATTCTTGATGCCGTGGACCTGAAGTCCGATAAAACCACTTGCGTCCATCTTATCCGAGAAATCGGCGCACTTGACGCCGTTGATCCATGACTGAATCCGGTCGCCTTTGGCGGCGATGCGATACTTGTTCCACTCGCCGTCTTTGAAGGCTGCTTTCCCGTCGTCGGACAACTCCGCATGCCACTTTGTCCAGCGCCCCTCGTCCCAGAAATTCCCGGATACGCCCTTCGCCTGCGTCGTAATCTCGCATTGGTAACCGTACACCTCGCCCTTTTCACGAATGCGTGTCGGCTTCGAAGCCTGAGGGGTGTCCTTTTCATAGACGTGGCTGCGAATCTGGATGCCGGAATTCAACTCAACGTCGCATTTTACCTCCAGTTCGAGTTCGAAGTCGGCGTATTTCTTTTCCGTGGCGAGAAACGTGTTCTTCGATCCGTCCGCCGTCTTGCCGACGATGGCGCCATCCTCGACCCGATACGTGGCGTAACCACCCACGACCTTGAAACCCGAGATGGTCTTGCCGTCAAAAAGTGAAACCCACTTGCCCTTGTCGGCGGCCGGTGAATGCAAGGTAAGCGCGAACAATACGAACAAGGTGAAAATCGTTTTCATGTGTGAGGGAAGGAGTAGGGGGTGATCTGTTTGATCTCAAGTCTCAAATTGTCGGGCTCCGGGCGCGGAGTATTCGGAGTGGGATTAAACGAACCGCGACTTGCAAGGTGTTTCCATGAACCGGACGGAGCGCGGGTCTGCGACCCGCAGCAACTTCGCCAGACATATCGTGGACAAAACCAACGGGAACGGCTTCGAGTCCGGGGCCTGCTGCGGCTCACAGAGCCGCGCTCCAGTTCAGGGGGGCAAAGCGCGAAACTTCGTTTCGGCGAAATCTCTCCCCCATGGAGTGAGAGGTGTCCGGTCAATGAGAGATTTTCTACTCAGTCTGGACAGTCGTTCATTCAATCGTCTCGATCAACGGATTGTCGATGTAACGCGCGGGAATTTGCGCGTCTCGGTGGGGCACTTTCTTTGCGCCGCAGTAATCGGGCCATTCAATTCTCTGCGACTCGTAGCGGGCAAACTCCCAATCCGGCCAGGTCGGACTTTCGTTCTGAACGGCCTTATACATCTTTTGCAGTTGCGCGGCCATCTGGCGGAACCGGGTTGGTTCTGACGTCGTGCGATCAGTGGTTTCGGCGATATCGTTTTTGAGATTGTAGAGTTCCATTTTTCCCAGCGGCGCGGTCTTGAGATGCTTCTGGTCCTCAGAATCGATGCCGGCGCGTTGGCGTGGCTTCGGCGCGTTCATTTCGGCCGAAATTTTCCAATCTCCGATGCGCATGGCTACTTTTTGTTCACCGCTGGCGGCATAGAAGTGCCAATACATCGGTGTTTCGCGTCGGATTGGTTTGTCCTCGAACAGCGGAAGAAAACTGGTGCCATCGATGGCGCGGTCGGTTGGTGGCTTGATTCCGGATGCCTCGCAAAGCGTTGGTAAAAGGTCGGTGCCAATGATGGGGGTGTCAGAAACGGTGCCGGGTTTCGTGCGACCGGGCCACCGGATGATTCCCGGTACGCGAATGCCGCCATCGGCTATGTATCCTTTCTTGTCGCGCAAGGGACCGACCGAGCCGTTCGGATGAAAACTCGTTTTTGCCGGGCCATTGTCGCTGGTAAAGAACACCATCGTGTTATCACGGAGATTCAGTTCATCAACGGCTTTCATCAGGCGTCCAAATCCGGCGTCCATCTGGGTGATGTTTCCATGGTGCGGGGCGTAGCTTGGATCGTCAGAGGGGTAGAGCTTCTCGTATTTCGGGTCGGTGGCAATGGGCTCGTGCGGCTCGTGATAGGTCACGAACAGGAAGAACGGTTTTGATTTATCGCGAAGGTCTTTCAACCAGTGGATGGCTTCGTCGGTTACCAGATGGGCCGCGAATCCTTTTAGTGGTCCGAGGGGAATGCCGTTGCGCACGAAATTGTAAGGGTTGTGATGATTGGGCAGACAGTTGTTTTGCGTCGCAAACCAGTGATTGAAACCGTGGTCGTTGGGTTGTGGTTGACCGGTAAGATTAAAGCGCCCGTTGAGATGCCATTTGCCGGTAAGCGCCGTGTCGTATCCGTTGTTCCGCAGGAGTGTGGCGATGGTGATTTCCGTTGATCGACAGTGCATCGGCGACAACATGGGAATCCAGTTATGGATGCCGACGCGGGTAGGCGTCCGGCCAGTCATCAAGCCCGTGCGAGAGGGAGAACAGTTGGGGTGAGAGGAATAGCAACTGGTCAGGCGTAGTCCCTCTCGGGCGAAGCGGTCGAGGTTTGGCGTGTGCAATTCTTTGTTGCCGAAACAGCGCAGATCGCCATAGCCAAGGTCATCGCACAGGACAACGATGTAGTTTGGCATCGATGCCTTGGCTGGCGCGACGACTCGCAACGCGAGCAGGACGAACAAGGCGAGACGGAAAAAGGCAGAAGCTCTGTTGCTGAATATCATCCGTGTATTGTGGGGGAAAACCAAGGTCCCACAATGAGATTGTTGCCGCCGCCGACCCGACGGTCACTCAGTCATTCTCGAGTTCATCCACCCGTTGCTTGAGTTTCTGGATTTCCTCGTAAAGAGTCCGTAAGACTTCGGCTGGTGTGATTCGTTCATCGTCTCGGGAAAGAAGGCGGGCGATGTCCACTGCTTCAGCGTCGTTGACGGAACCGCCTCCGCCGGCCTTTCCGCCTGCTGCGGAAGTCTTCTTTTTTCCGTGACTGCTGTAAGTCTCCAGCATGTGGTCGAGCACTTCGAGGCACTGCGCGTGTCCTAGCGTCATCGGATCAATTCGTTCGTTGGCTGGTTTGCCGGTAACGACTTGGGCGGCGGCTTCAATCTCCGGCCCCAACATGGCTGAACGCCCGTTGGCAGTGACCGCGATATGATGCTTCTCCATTGCCAGAAGAATAGCGCCGATGATGCTATGGTGAGTCGCGGTGGGACTGCCCGGTTTCTCCGGTATGAATTCCTCCCCGGTTTTGCTCGCCGCAACGAATCGTTTCCCGGATGAGTCCAATCCCTGCACCCACTTGGATTCATCGCCAATTTGTGCCCGGCCTTCCTTGATCAATTCGATTTTCAAATGCGGAGAAATGACTTTGAGAGTTGGGTGACTCGCCGGTTTGGGCGCGGGTGCATCGACCAAAGATGAAGGCGTCGCCGGTGCGACCGCTGGCGCCGAAACGGGGGTGGTCGGTTTTCGATCCGGTGGTGGAGGCATTGGGGCGGCGGGACGCGGACCGGCCGGTCTCCCGGTATCTTGAAAAGCGGTGGCAAACGGATTGTCCTTCTCCAACTCCGCGATTTCGGGAATCGTCGGCCCGTCAAAATGATCCACCCCATCGGTGCCCGTCCATTCGACCGGTTCCTCACTCACGTCGCTGCGCTTGAGCATGATCGTCCCATCCGCGGCGTCGGTATCGGCGGCTGCCGGAGGCGCTTCAACAGCGATGGCCACTGGAACGTCATCCGGGTTTTCCGGTGCCGGTGGGATGATCGCCTCGCCTTCGCAGTTGGGACAATTGAATTGATGACCGGACGTATCCGGTGAAGTGCCGATGCGGGTACCGCAGTGGGGACAGGAGAACTTGAAATAATCCATTTTGAGTCGGTCCACGTGTTCCAGAAAGTGGGCGGATGATCGCGCTTCGGAATGGACAGTCAAGACCCGTTTCCGCCACTTCCGAAATCGCGGGCAGTTCGATTTCCCAGGCTGTCCGGCTGTGCGTTAAGAAACTTTGCGTTCGAGCCCTTCGATGCGTTTCTCGTGATCCACCAGCTTGTAGTTCAAGGCCTCCAGAACCTCGGCAATCGTCAGATCTTTCTCGTCTTGTTTCAGTAATTCATCGATTCCAGCGGATTCAGATTCCGTCGAGTCCGATGCCCGCCCGGCAGCAATGTTGCTCTGCTTGTTATAGCTGGTCATCATCGTGTCGAACACGGCCAGGCACTTGTCGTAGGGAAGATCCATCGGGTCCACTTTTTCGGGCTCCAATTTGCCGGAAACGATGCGCGCAGCTTCCTCCATTTCGCCATGGAGCATTTCGGAACGACCGGAAGCGGTGGACTTCACATTGACTAAGTCCATGGCCGCCAACAAAGCGCCGACGATGCTGTAATGAGTCGCAGCGGCGCTTCCGGGTTTTTCCGGGATCACATTTTCACCATCCTGGCGGGCCGCAAGGATGGTGCGCCCCGCGTCGTTCCGTCCGGGTATCCATTTTGACTCACTGTCGATGTGAGTCCGTGCTTGCTTAAGGAGGTCAATCTTGATCTCAGGAGTGAGATTACCGATCAGCAGCTCCTGCTTTTCGGCCTTTTCAGGTTCGGAAGATTCTAATTCCGGATCGGGTGCTGGCACCGGGTTTTTTGATTCTTCCGGTTTGGCCGAGCCGGTTGCAGGGGGGCTCGCTGCGGCTGGTGTGGCAGTGGTTTTTTTTTCGTCGTCTTTGGTCGTCGGTGCGATGGTGGCGGCTGGCTCGATTTTCTTTTCTGCCGGCTGTGCTGGTTTTGGTTGTTCCGCGGCGGGAGCCGGAGCCGGTGTCGCTTTGAGCTCAGGAGTTGGTTCCGCGGAGGCAAAGGGATTGTCTTCCTCCAAGCGAGCGAGAGAAGGCACCACCGGACCATCAAAGTGATCGACATTCCCTGTCCTGGCCTGCGTGGCGGGCTTTTGATCGAGGTCGGTCTTTTTGAGCATGACCGTGTGCTCTGCCTCGGCCTCCGTCGCCGGTTGAGCAGCCTCGGCGGGAATTCCTGCGGGCACGTCGCCTTCATTGGCCGGAGGCGGTGGAATGATGACCTCACCGTGGCAATTCGGACAATTAACATGTTGCCCCGCAGTGTCCGGTGTGGTGCCGATGCGGGTGTGGCAGTGAGGACAAGTAAATTTAAAATAATCCATTTTCGATCGAGTTGTTGGTCTGACCGGGGGGCCGGGTATCTCTGGTCCGCTGATTTCAGTCAAGCACGGATTGGCGCTTGCGCTGCATCACGTCCGTGAACCCGTTTCTGTAAATGGCAGAGCGCATACCCGTGTCGCGACACAGATTCCGATGCAATGATTTTGCGCTCGTTGTCATCGTCACTTTGAATTTCCTTCGAGACGTTCATTCTTTGAGAGTTACTTCGGTTTGATCTCGCACGTTCAGCAGTCGTCGAAATTCACCGATCTGAAGATTACCCATTTCATCGAATAGCAGGTCCTCTCTGTTTTTCAATATTTCCGATTGACCGTTCGACCAAAGCGCGATGATGGATTTGGTCGCCTTGAGTCTCTCTTCGATTGGTCCAACGAAGTCGTATTTCAAATTCTCGTATCCCGCGAGAGTTTTAAGACTACGCCCCGCGATGTACCTTACGGCGTCGTAGGAATCTTCCATCAGAATGCTCAGAAAGGGTGCCATCCAATTTGTTCCCGACGCCTGCCGTGCCGGCGCCCAACCCATATGCCAGGCAGTCAACGCCCTGAGGCCGGCATCTCCTTTGAGCGTCCAGATGACTGCTGCCGAGAGTTTTTTCTCGTCAGGCGAGAGTGAAGGCACATCGATTTGAAAATTTTTGTGAAGGTCGTTTGCCGTCCATGCCAGAGACTTGTCCAAGTGACACAGGTTACAGGCATTGGGGCGACCATCGCGAACGGTTTCCGCAGCGCTTGGACTGGTTATTTTGTGGCTTCGAATAGCTTTCAGCAGTCCGTAAGTGGTGTGTGGCATGTGGCAGTTGTAGCAACGACTGCCCTCTGATTCTGTTGTGTGGTGGGTATGGTTCGGAGTGGCATACTTCGATGATTGATGGCACTTGAGGCAGGCTAGGTCTGTAATCGCTTGTTGGTGCAACTGATCGTCCGCCCAGACAGGCAGTGTTCGGGCATCGCTTTTCGGTTTGTGCATGGTGTGACAAGATGTACACGATAACTCGCCCGCCTGGTAACATGCCGATTCGGACACTCCATTAAACTCGCGGCCGGCAACCCGAATCATGCCATCGGGCCAGAACAATGTGTCGAATTCGCGTTTGATTTCAGCAGGGTCGGAGAAGATTTCAGGTTGGAGACGCTTGATGTAATTGGCGGAATGGTCGTTTCGACGAAGGACATGGCGGGTTTTTCCAATACGTGTGCCAGGAGTGAACTGCTCGGGTTCCTGGCCCCTCGCGAGCGGATATTGCACGCTATGGCAGCTGCCGCAGACTTCGCTGGAAAAGTCGTGCGGGATGGTGGCCGGGTTGACAATTGGGTCTGGGCCTTCGGGCTTGTTCGATGCCTGACTTTCCGTTGGTCGATGGAACGCGACATGACGTTCACCGGGACCGTGACACGCTTCGCACGAGATGCCAAATTCGGTAACTTGAGTGTCATAAACGAAAGTTTCAGCGGATATCGTTTCGTTCTTTCGGGCGTGAGTGGAGTGGCATCGGAAACAGACATTGTTCCATGTGTCTTTTTCCATACGTAGACCTGGTGATGGAGGAGCCAGGAAAGTAGATTTGACCGGCACCCAACGCTGATCGGCATTCAAGTGCGCGATTGGCGCCAGGGAAATATTGCGCCCTACACCAGTCGGAACCCAATACATTTGCAAGTGATGGCTGCCGGTCATCAGTACGACGGGAAACTCTTTCCGTTGCCGGCCAATGTCCGCCTGAGAAGCAGGAATTGGCATCTCAATCCAAAAAGGGATTGGCATCTCAATCCAAAAGCGATTGGAATGCTGTTTTGTCCGATAAGTAAATTTTTTCGCTTCAAATTGTACGGTGGCATTTTCGAAGTTGCCCAAAACTGTTTTTTTCGATGGAAGTTGAGTCATCGTTCGGTGGAAGGAGGCATGCCAGATCGCATGGTTGCGCTGATGACAATCTTTGCACGCGGCGGAGCCGAGATATCCGCCTTGAGGAACCTCTATTGGCCGCTGTTCAATCGAGGCTGACGGAGAAGGCATCGTCGCGGGCGGTTGTTCGCGCGCAGGTTTTGAATCCGGCGATGGGGAGATGCGCCCCTGGTGGCGACTCAAAAAGAAAATGGCGGCCAGACAAACAAGGGAAGCCGCGATTTCCCCGATAGAAGCTCTTCGGCTGGACTTCCGCCCAGACGATGGATCCTTGTTGTGTGACACGTTTCAATCCTACATTACAACTCTCGAATAAAAAGGTCATTTCTAGTGCGATGAGATTAAAGGGAAGCTGATTTCCCCTCGGAACGGCATCCGAGAATCGATCTCTGCGTGGCTGGCAAGCGCGACTGAATATGCTGACCGAAATCTGGCGACGCGATCAAAACATGGTCATCTTCAAAACCTTCAATAATCTGGAAGAGGGGGACCGCTATTCAATCAGGTTGACGGGAGTATTGTCGCGACGGGAAAGAAGTTCCTGAAAGCGGTTGGTCTGGTAACGATTCTGCTGGTCCATGAGCAGTTCGTTCCGACCGGTTAATCCCGAATGGGCCTGGCGACTCCACCGATCGAAGACTTCCTGTGCAGCCTGATTTCGCTCCTTGGATGAGCCGACAAAATCGTATTTAATATCGTCGTATCCGCCCAGTGACCGCAGACTGCGATGGGCGATATAGCGCACGGCATCGTAGGAATCATCCATCAGGGTACCCAAATAGGGAGCCATCCAATTGGTGCCTGACGCTTCTATCGCTGGCGGCCAGCCCATATGCCACGCAGCAAATGCCCGGTGTCCGGCATGGCCCTTCGTGGCCCAGTTGATACCGGCGGCAATTTCACGTTCGTCTTTTTCCAGTTTTGGAACCGGTGTCTGGAACCATTTTTGCAGATGGTTGGCGGACCATTCGAGGGTTTTGTCGAGGTGGCAAAGGTTACAGGCATTTGGCCGGGCATTCTTCGTCGGTGACACTACGCGAGGGCTGTCAATTGTGTGCGAGCGAATGCCTTTCAGCAACGCGTAGGAAGTATGGGGCATATGGCAGTTGTAACACCGGCTGCCGGGAGAATCAGACCCATGGTGCGTGTGGTTGCGAGAAGCGTAATCGGTTTGCTTGTGGCAACTGAGACAGACCTCGTCACCCAGAGCGTTTTGTCCAAGCAAATCATTGGCCCACGATTCCAAAGTCCGTAAATCACTGGTTGATTTGTGAAGGACATGGCACGAGATGCAGGAGAGCTTGCCGCGCACGTGGCATGCGGATTGGCTCAGGCTGTTATATTCCCGGCCGGCGACCCGTGGGACGCCGTCGTCCCAGAATACCAGATCCATTTCCTTGTCCACGGACGCATCGTCCGGATAACCGTCGGAGTGGGTGGATTTCAGGAAACTACGCGTCTTGGAATCTTTCCGATGAACATGCCGATAATGGGTCAGGTTTTGTCCCGGCAAGAAGTCATTACCGACGCTAGATTCGTTCAGGCTCGAGTGGACCCCGTGGCAGTTGCCGCAAACCTGAGACGAAAGTGTGTGTGGCAAGCGCGACGGATTGACGATTGAGTCGTCCGGTAACGACGAAGTATCACCTTTATTATCCGCCATTCGCTGGCGCAAGGCGACATGCGACGCGGCCGGGCCATGGCAGGACTCGCAGGAAATCCCGAACTCGGCCACTCTGGTATCAAAGGCTATATTTTGCCCGGACATTGAGGGGTTGGCTCGCCCCTTGGTCGAGTGGCAGTCGATACAAATTCTGCCCCATCTACTGAGCTCGACATCCATGTAATCGACCGGTGGTCGGAGAAAAACTGATCGGCGTGGCACCCACCTTTTGGCCTCGTTCAAATAGACAATTGGCAGCAAGCCGAGATTCCTTCCGATGCCGAGAGAAATCCAGTAAAGCTGCATGTGATGCGACCCCGTCATCAATTCAATCGGAAACTCTTCGCGCTTGCCCGTTCGATTGAATTGAAAATTGGATTGATTGTCCATTTCGACCCAAAGTCGGCCGGAATGTTTTCGGGTGCGATAGGTGTGTTCATCAGAACCAAAACGAATGTCCGCATTCTCAAAATCTCCCAGCACGAGACCGTTCTCGGGAAGCTGGGTCATGGTTCGGTGGTAGGAGGCATACCATGTCGCATGGTTTCGCTTATGGCAGTCAAGGCAGGTTTCAGAACCGGCATAGCCTTCGGTGGAAACCCTTATGGGCCTTGGTATTTCAGGTTTGCTGACGGCAATTTTCTTCACCGGAGGATCCGTCGTCACTGCCGGTGGAGCAGGGGGAGGCTGCTTGCTCAAGAATTTTCCGGTGCCCGAGATGAACCAGAGGAGCAAAGCGGTGAGCAGGGCGGTTGCTGCGAGACCCCATTTTGAGAGGGATCGCAGATTCTCTTTCGGGTCCCGATCGCCGACTTTTTCTGGAGGTATCACCGCAATTTTATTCTAAACGCGGACGAATCAGTTGAATAGTCTAAAAACAGTTCCAAAAACCCGGCAAACGATTGAGGCAAACTATCGTATTTGAATCGTTGAGTTTTGCTCCTGCCACGATTCTTGAATCGATTATCCCGAAAACGATCAGCCTTTCCAGAATCATTCATTCGTGGTCCAGATTTGGTAAACTAAGAAACAACCGTCGCAAACCGGAGTCCTCGAACGCGAAACCCGCAACCGCAGACCTTATTTTCCCAGCGGGATGCGTGCTTCGACTGTGCTGCCTTCGCCGGGGCAGGAGGCAATTGATAAGGAGCCGCTGAGGAGATTCACGCGTTCTTCCATGCCGAGCAGTCCTAAGCTGGTGCCTTCGCTGGCTCGGGTGCGTGCTGATTCGGAGTCGAATCCCTTGCCGTCGTCGGCAATGCGCAGGACGATTTTCCCGTCCGCAATGGACGCATCAACCGAGACGTTTTTCGCTTCGGCATGGCGGCTCACGTTGCTGAGGGCTTCCTGCGCGACACGGTAACAGCCGATTTCGATTGCCTTGTCGAGTCGCTCCGGCAGTCCGGATTCGGTGAACCGCGCCTGGAAGCCGGTGAATTCGGCCTGATGATTGACGAGCCAGCGCAGCGCCGGGGCGAGTCCAAGATCGTCGAGCACTGAGGGACTTAGATCGAGCGCGAGTGCGCGAACGTCGCGGATGAGTTTGTCGATGGACCCAATGGAATCGTTGAGACGGCGTTGAGCATCCTCCGGGAGATTTTCGCGAGGCACGCCGTCCAGGTTGATTTTTGCGACAGAAAGGACTTGCCCGAATTCGTCGTGCAATTCCGTGGCGAGTCGGCGGCGCTCAGTCTCCTGCGCCGCGAGCAGTTGATGGGAAAGGTGGCGCAGGCGTTCTTCGCTCCAGCGCAATCCAAGTTCAGCGGCTCGGCGTTTGGTCAGGTCGGTGATCATGGAGAACGTGCCCATAAACTCGCCCTCGGCGTCCATCATGGCGGTGCTGTTGACCATGGCCCAGAGCTCCGTGCCAGCGGCGGTGCGGAAGAGGAATTCGTGCTGCTCACTGATGCCCTCGCGGCGGCGCTCCAGATATTCCTCCGCCTTATCCTTCAGATTATCATCCACGAACTCAATCAGGTGGCGACCAATCAGTTCATTCAGCGAACAGTCGAGCAACTCGGCCATGCGGGGGTTCACGAAAGAAGTGTAGCCGTCGCCATCGAGCATCCAGATTCCTTCTTGCGCGGTTTCGACGATGCGTCGGTATTTCTCCTCACTCTGGCGCAGAGATTCTTCGGCCATTTTGCGATACGTGATGTCTATCACGGTGCCAGCGAGATAGTAACCTTCGCCCTCGGGCAGAGGCAGGCGATAGACTGAACCATTGAGGTAACGAAGTGGGCCGCGGCGAGGATTGGTGCGGTAATCAAGATGGGTCGTGGTGCCTCCGGTCTCGAGGACTTTGGCATTGGTGGTGCGTAAGGTCGCCCGGTCGTCGGGGTGCACCATATCGAGGAAGTCGTCGATGTCCTTCGGTGGTCCCAAATCGGGTTTGCGCGTGTAGAGCGAATACATCTGACGCGACCAGTTGGTCTTGTCGGCAGTCGGATAAAATTCCCAGCAACCGAGTTTTGCGCGTGTCTGTGCCCACTCAAGTTGGCGATGGTTAGTCTGGAGTTCCTCCTGACAAGCTTGTTCGCGGCTGATGTCACGGGCGATGGTGGAGAGGGTCCGTACGTTGCCATTCTCATCGTGGTGCGCGAGGATGATTTGCGAAACGGGAATGGGCTTGTCGTTGTGATACTGCAGCAGATTCTCGCCCCGCCAGAGGCCCTCGCGGATGACTTGCGGAAAAATTACTGTGCGAAAGTTTTCGCGCAGAGTTTCCGTGACGAAATTTGCGACATGCTCGTTCGGCAATGGCCCATCCTCCGCGATGCCCAGAGCCCGGCGACCGGCGGGGTTGACGTAGAGTGGCTGCCCCTGTGTGTCCGCAATCGCGACGATGTCCGGCGTGGCTTCGAGGATGTCGGTGAGCCGGATACGTTCGGTGCTGCCCCTCTGCCGGTCGGCGACCTCGGCGTTGATTCCGATCAGGCGTACCGGTTTGCCGGCGTCATCGCGAAAGAGTTCGCCCGTGGTCCGGATCAAGCGCTCTCGCCCGTCGGGATTGATGATGCGATAATTCTTCTGATCGAACTCGCCCGTTTCGAGGATGTCCGCGATGGATTTCTCGAGGCGTTCACGCTCATTCGGGTGGAAGAATTCCTTGATCGCTGGTAATTCGGGCTTAAACAAATCAGGGCTGACACCGAAGAGGGCATACATCTCGTCAGACCATTTGATTTCGTTTGTTTCAAGATTCCATTCCCAACTACCAATGTGCGAAACCTGTTGCGAAATTCGAAGAAACGCTTCGCTGTCTTGCAGAGCTCTTTCGGCGCGCTTGCGCTCGGTGATTTCCTGGACTGTGCCGATGATTTGGATAACCTTGCTGTTTTCGTCGCGTTTAAAAACGGCTTCGGTGGTAAGAAAGCAGCGCCAATTGCCCGCAGCGTCCTGCATCCGGTACTCCGTGGTCAATTGATCGTCGTCCGTTGCGGTCTCCCAACGGGCGAACAATTCGGGCAGACGTTTGACATCATCCGGATGGAGCAGTGAGGGGAGAATATTATCGCCCATGTGCTGAATCTCATCCGGCGAATAACCAAGCTGTTCGCTGATTCGGCGATTGGCGAAGAGGTTGCGTTTTTCTGACAGGTCAAAAACGGAAGTGACGTATGGCGAAGTCTCGTTGATTCGATTTTGAAACTGTTCACTCTTGCGTAGTGCTTTTTCAATCTCGGCCCGTTCGGTAACGTCATTGTAAACGACCATTCCGCCCAATGATTTTCCACTGGATCCGTTGAGAGGTGAAAACTGAATGTCAAATAAGCAGACTGCTTCCGCTGTCACATTGCGAATGGATTCGCAGTCAACCTGATTTGCCTTGCCTGCGAGCGCGTCGGCAACGAATCGATGGAGCTCCGCCCGTTCGCGAAGGGGAAGCAGATCGGTGGCAGGTTGCCCGATACAAGAAACGGAGGTTCTTCCCGTCAACGATTCCATCGCTGTATTCCAAATCGTAATTCGCCCGTGATTATCGAAAGTGGCTGCACCGTTGCGGAGGGATCGGGCGAACGCGGCCAGAGCGTCTTGTTCCTGTTGTGAACGCGCGGCACTGGCGCGTTCCGCGGAGACGTCCTTGAGGGTGAGCTTGACCCGGCCATCGGGAAGTGGCGTGCCGGTGACCATGACTGAAACCCGCTCGCCGCCCGGTCGGACGAAATGCCATTCGTCGCGGGGTGATTCGCCGAGGCGCGTCTTCTGAAAAAGGTCCGGAACGAGGAGCATTTCCTCCGGTCGCACCAGATTTGAAACGTGCGCTCGATAGAGTTCCTCGCGAGGTATGCCGAGCAGTCGGGCGGCCGCCTGGTTGAGTTCCACGACTTCCATTTCGGCATTCGAGATCAGGGTAGCCTGTGATGAATCCTCAGGATTGAAATAACCGAGAGGAGATTCGGTGGAGGATTGCATTCTGGTAACCGATCGCATTTTGGTGCGCTCGATCAGGCGAGAGAGACCAACGGTGAAGAAACCAGATACCGCGAAGAGAATCGTATCTGCAATGGCCGTATAGTTATCCACTTCGCCCGCTTGGAGGGTGAAGGCGATGTTTGTGGCTGAATGGACCGCGAGCAGGAATAAACCGAAGATTAGAAACTGAGCGGCGGGCGGCCTCCCGGTCAGGCGGGCCAGACGCGCGGCGAGCAATATGGCGGAAACCTGAAAGGTCAAGCCGAGTGCTTGAATCGCCAGAATCATTTCACCGTTTTGCTCCACGAGATGTAGTCGGATTCGTCGGCTGTTCGCCGCTAGTCCCGGCCGGAATTGCGGCGAGCGGTAACGGGCCTTCGGAAAGAAGACACTGTTTGTTACGTTGTGTCGATGAAAAGGACTTTCAACGGCGCGAAGCGCGGCCTTACGCTCTCGTTCAGTTGAACGATGAGCGGACCAACAAGTTTCACTTACAAGATTAGCGATGAACAGAGCAGTCGTTTGAAGGCGTTACTGGTGACGAAGGGGTTCACCTTCAACGAAGTGCCGCATGCTGAGTTCGCGGCGTCGAAGGACAAGTTGACGATTGTGATGTACCGCAGTCGCAAGTTGTTGTTACAGGGAAAACCGGCGCGGGAGTTTATCGAATTCGTGCTGGAGCCGGAAATTTTAAAAGAGGCACGGCTCGGTTACGAGGATGTGCTCGAACCGGATCGGATAAAGCCTCGAATTGGCGTGGACGAGAGCGGCAAAGGCGATTTCTTCGGGCCGCTTACGGCGGCCGGAGTTTACGTCAACCCCTCGGTGGTCGAGCAAATGGCCGAACTAGGAGTGAGAGATTCCAAGAGCGTCTCCAGCGACAAAAAAATAGCTGAACTGGCGAATGCCATTCGCAAAATCGACGGCTGTGTAATTGAAGTAGTGACGATCGGCAATGAGGCCTACAACCGCCTCTATAGGACGATGAAAAGCGTCAATCGCATTCTGGCCTGGGCCCATGCGCGCGTCATTGAGAATCTGCTGGGTCGTCGCTATCAGATGAAACCGGAGCCCGAGCGCGTGATATGCGACCAATTTGCGGCAACCGAAAAGACAGTGAAAAACGCCTTAATGGGGCTGGGCAGGGAAGTTGAAATCATTCAACGACACAAAGCCGAGTCCGATCTGGCGGTGGCAGCCGCCTCCATCATGGCGCGCGACGCATTTGTCAAGGGGCTGGGGAGTTTGGGGCAGAAAATGAATGCGGTCTTGCCTAAGGGGGCTTCGGCAAGAGTTGAGGACGTGGGTCGGGAAATAGTTGCCAAACATGGGGTTGAAATTCTTGAAAAAGTTGCCAAAACTCATTTTCGAACAGCTTATCGCATCAAAGGTTTACCGGAACCGCCCAAATCACCATGGCGCGGAAAGGGGTAGTTTCACTATTTGAAACAAAACTGTTGACATTTTTCTGAGTGTTTATACTTTTTGCGCCCGCTCAAAAAGCGCTTGGAAAAAAGTCGAATAGTCATCAACCCGAAGTTGTTTCACAGAGGGGAATAAGGGTTGACGGCCTGTTTTGCCTTTTTGACAGGGGTTTTGAGCGCGGACCGGCATGGATTTAAGCCCATGTAGCTCAGTTGGTAGAGCACATCCTTGGTAAGGATGAGGTCACCGGTTCAAGCCCGGTCATGGGCTCCATTTCCGGC